>JAGQUI010000378.1 GCA_020438595.1 Propionibacteriaceae bacterium
GGGATAGTAGCCGACCACGTCCGAGCACGCCGCGGCCAGGGCGGCCTTGTGGGACAACCCGTCCGCATTGCCCTTGTCGAGGGCCACCCGCGTGTGGTCGACGAGCGTGATCTCGTGGGTCTGGCCGAGCAGGCTCAGCGCGGTGCCGAAGCTCCGGTCGAACTGCAGGCAGCCCGCGCACTGGTAGTCGAAGACCAGCCCGACCACCGGCTTGCCGTCGGTGGAGTAGACGGCGATCCCGTCCCTGGCCTCGGTGGCGTTGGGCGGGTACGGGACGCCCGCGGTGGCCGACGCGGCCGCGTCGGCGGCGGACTTCTCCGACTGCTGGACGAGGACGGTGGCCATCACGGCGACCAGCACGACCGCGAGCACCGCGGATCCGATGATGATGATCCGGCGCAGGCGCGCCGCCCGCTGGTTCGCCAACTGGGCTTCGCGCAGGCGTTGCCGCTGGCTCGATCCGGCCATGTTCCTCAGTTCTCCCGGTGCCGTCAGGCGTTCTGCTTGATCAGGTCGAGCAGCGCGGTCGGGTCGCTGAAGTTCGCGAGCGGGAGGTCCTTGCCGTTCACGAACACCGTCGGGGTGGCCACCCGGCTGTTCACCGACTGCATGTCCTGCACCCCGAGATCGCCCATGGTCGTGACGAAGGCCTTCGTGGCCTGGTTGTCGTAGCAGGCCTGGAACGTGGTCAGGTCCGCTCCGGTGATGCCGACCGTGGCCGGGATGCTGTCGCGCAGCACCGTGTCGTCGTACCCGTCGCCCTCGGTCTCCGGCTGCTCGACGTAGATCTCGTTGTGGAACTCGGAGTACTTGCCGACCGTGTCCGCGCAGGTCGCGGCGATCGCGGCGCGCATGGACGCGTCGTTGCCCAGGTTGGTGTCCAGGAAGTTCATCGTCCGGTAGTGCAGCTCGATGTCGCCGGACGCCGCGAGCGAGGTGAGCGTGTCGCCGTAGTAGCCCTCGAACTGCTTGCAGACCGGGCACTGGTAGTCGAAGAAGAGCTCCACCACGGGTGCGCCCTGCTGGGCCACGCCGGGGCTGATCACGACGGCCTTGCCGTCGGCGGTGGCGTCCGGCGGGGTGATCGCCGAGGAGTTGTTCGCCGCCTGGTGCGCCTGGTTCTGGACCAGGACGCCGATGAAGACGGCGATCAGGACCACGACGAGGATCCCGGCGCCGACGCCGATGATCCGGTTCAGCCGCTGCTGCTTGGCCGCGGCCGCCTGGGCCTGGCGCAGCCTCTCGCGGTTGTTCTGGGTCATCGAGCGGGCTCCTTGTCGTCGGCGGTGGTCGGGTCGGGGTCTTCGGCGGGTTCGCCGACCGGGGCGAACAGCCAGTTGTCGACGGCGAACGGCGAGCGTGGCCGCCAGGCCGCCCAGGCGCCGCACAACAGCAGCCCGGTGTCCCGCAGGATCTCCAGCGGGTACTGGGTCTGGCCCGCCTCGACCTCGGCGCCGGGGGAGAAGCAGCCGCAGTCGATGTTGATGCCGCGGGCCCACACCGAGGCGATGCCGATGATGAAGGCGAGCATCAGCAGCGAGCCGACCACGGCCGAGATCCGGACGAAGGTGCCCGTGATCAACAGCAGGCCCACCGCGATCTCGATGATCGGCAGCGCGGAACCGACAAAGGCGGTGATGTCCCACGGCAGGATCTGGTAGAGCCGGACGGACTGGATCGAGGAGTCCAGCCGGGTCACCTTGAGCAGTCCCGCGATGAGCAGCACGACGCCCAGCACGAGCCGGGCACCGAGGGTCACCCACTCCGGCCAGGGTCGCCGCGGTCGCGAAGCGGCTACGGAGTCGGACACCCGGTCAGTATACCGAGGGGCGTGCGGACGCCCGCCCCGGCTGGGCCCGGTTAGGCTGAGCGCACCATGAGCAGAACCCACGCCGAGATCGTCGCCCGACTGCAGGCCCGCTGGCCCGAACACCGCGTGGCGCCGGGCCAGGCCAGGGTGCAGGCGCTGTGCGACCTGCTCGGTTCGCCGGAGCGCTCCTGCCCGGTGATCCTGGTCGCCGGCACCAACGGCAAGGGCAGCACGGCGGCGATGATCGACTCGCTGCTGCGCGCGCTCGGCCTGCGGGTCGGCCGCTACGCCAGCCCGCACCTGGTCGACCTCACCGAGCGGATCGTCATCGACGGCGAACCGATCGCCGCCGAGCGCTTCGACGAGCTGGTCGAGCAGACCGCGCCGCTGGTCGGGCTGGTCGACGACCAGCAGATCGATGGGGTCGCGATGACCTTCTTCGAGGTGATGACCGCGCTGGCCTACGCGGCCTTCGCTGACGCCCCGGTGGACGTCGCCGTGGTCGAGGTCGGCCTCGGCGGGCGCTGGGACGCCACCAACGTCGCGGACGCCCAGGTGGCGGTGGTCTGCCCGATCGACCTCGACCACACCCACCTGCTCGGCAACACGCTCGCCGAGATCGCGGCCGAGAAGGCGGGCATCATCAAGGCGGGCTCGAAGGCCGTGCTGGCCGCGCAGCAGCCGGACGCGGCGCGGGTCCTGCTGGCCCGGTGCGCCGAGGTGGGTGCAGAGGTACGGCGCGAGGGCATGGAGTTCGGCCTGATCAGCCGCGCGCCCGGCGTGGGCGGCCAGGTACTGCGGCTGGAGACGGCCGAGGGCCCGCTGGGCGACCTGCTGCTGCCCCTGTACGGCGCCCACATGGCCCAGAACGCTGCGCTCGCCGTCGCCGCGGCGGAGGCGTTCCTCGGCGGCAAGCCGCTGCCGGCCGACGTGATCGCGGAGGGGCTGGAGCAGGTGCAGGCGCCGGCCCGGCTGGAGGTGGTGCGGCGTTCGCCCACGGTCGTGCTCGACACCTGCCACAACCCGCACGGCGCCCGCGCGACGATCGACGGGCTGGCCGAGGCGTTCGACTTCCACCCGCTGGTGGCCGTCGTGGCGATGATGGGCGACAAGGACGTCGACGGGGTGCTGTCGATCATCGGCGAGGCGGCCTCGACGATGGTGTGCACCGGCATCGCTTCCACCGATCGCGCGCTGCCGCCCGAGGCGCTGGGGGAGCGCGCGGCCGGCATCGTCGGTGCCGATCGGGTGCTCGTGGCACCCACGATGGCGGAGGCGATCGAGACGGCCGTCCGGCTGGCCGACGAGGCCGGCCCGGGCGCAGGCGTGCTGATCGCGGGGTCGGTCTACGCGGCGGGAGAGGCCCGGGCCCTGCTGGTGCACGAATCGTCCGACT
>JAGQUI010000379.1 GCA_020438595.1 Propionibacteriaceae bacterium
GTTGCGACGGGTTGCTGCCGGTGCAGCCACGCGGCGCGGATCGGGGCACGGCTGGGGGCCGCCGTCCGCTGCGTGCCCGGACGGCGGCTCGAGGTGGTCGCGCCGACCACGATCGGGCTCGGCGACACGTTCGTCGGCGGCTTCCTGGCCACGATCGTGCACGGCCCGCTGCTCACCGGGGAGGTTCGCGCTGAAGCTCGTCCCGCCGCTGCTCACGCCCGAACTCCGCACCCTCTCCCCCTCGCAAAGTGGCCAGTATTGGCCGACTACGGCCGATACTGGCCACTTTGCGAAGGTTCCGAGTCGTCGTGGTGCCGCAGGTCGCGGTCGCTGCGCTTTCCACAGGTGTACGAACTTGCCGAGTTATCCACAGATGTGGCGAGACCCGGTGACGGGGGTGGCCGGGTCGCCTAGCATCCTCAGAATCGTCGGCAGGCCGCTGCACACCACCCCCGGTCCAGCCGCTCCGGCGACGAGGGGGTCGGCTGATGGCCGAACGGTTCCCGGGTGGCGGCCCGGCCGGACGCGCAGGGACGACCTGCGCTGAGCCGGGGCGATCGCGATGAGGCGGCTGGCCGAGGTCGGCCTGCTGGCCGATGACGTGGGCATCGAGACCTCCTTCACCAGGGCCCGGCTGGTCGAGGCCCGCCCGGAGGAGGCGCCGGTCGACTGGCAGCTGGTGGTGCTGCTGCGCCGCCGGGCGTCGGAACAGATCACGGCCGCGATCGCCGGGCGCACCGGGCCACTCACTGAGGTCGACCGCCGGTTGCTGGGTCGTTCGGTCGTGCGGACGGTCGTGCGCGACCACGTGGACGCCCTGAGCACCAACGGCGAGGCGCTGTGGCCGATCGCTGTCGAGCAGGCCTACGCCCTGGCGGTCGAGAACGCGATCTTCGGCTACGGCCGGCTGCAGCCCCTGTTCGAGATCGCGGACGCGGAGAACGTCGAGATCCACGGCTGCGACTCGGTGCTGGTGCAGTACTCCGACGGACGCCGCGAGCCGCGTCCGCCGGTGGCCGACAGCGACGAGGAACTCGTCGAGGCGATCCGCTTCCTGGGCGAGTCGGTCAGCCCGGCCCGTCCCTTCGACGACGCGCACCCGATGCTCACCCTCGCCCTCGGCGACCGGTTCCGGCTGCACGCGATCGGGTTCGGGCTCAGCTACCGGCCCAGCATCACGATCCGCCAGCACACGCTCACCGACATCGACCTGCGCCGGCTCTCCGACGGCGGCATGATGCCCGCGGAGGTGGCCCGCTTCCTGCACGCCGCCGTGCTGGCCCGCAAATCCATGGTGATCAGCGGCGACCAGGGCGCAGGCAAGACGACCCTGCTGCGGGCCCTGATCGCGGCCATCCCGGAGAACGAGCGGTTCGGCACCCTGGAGACCGACTACGAGCTGCTCACCCACCTGCAGCCGCACCGGCGCAACATGCTCGCCCTGCAGTCGCGCGTCGGCATGGGCGAGGTGCTGCACGGCCGCCGCGTGGGCGAGTTCACCGTCGCCGACCTGATCCCGGAGGCGCTGCGGCAGAACCTGTCCCGGCTGATCGTCGGCGAGGTCCGCGGCGGCGAGGCGGGGGCCATGTTCGAGGCCATGACCGCCGGTGCCGGCACCCTGAGCACCACCCACTCGCACTCGGCGGCGTCCACGATGGACCGGCTCGCGTCCCGGGTCGCGCAGGGCGGAGTTCTCACCATCGAGGAGGCCTACCGGCAGATCGCGCACCACATCGGCCTGCTGATCCACGTGCGGCTGGTGGACGACACCTGGCGTGGCGGCCTGCGGACGCGGACCGTTGCCGAGATCCGCCAGCTCACCGGCGGGCTCGAGAACGGGCGTCCGGTGACCCACCTCGCCTACCGGGAGGGTGACGGCGAGCACTGGTTCAACCCGGACCCCGACCTGCTCGCCGAACTCGCCCCGTTCACCGCGGCCTGGGAGTCCTGATGGGCACCCTCCTGGCGGCGGTCTGCGGGGTCCTCGTCGTGGGCGGCGCGGTGTTAGCGGTAGCAGGTTTCAACAGGCCTCCCGCTCAGCACACAGGGTTGTCCACAGGGGTGTGGAGAAGTCTTGTGGACGGCCGCACCGGCCGGGCCGTGCGCCGACGCTGGTGGCAGGTGCTGCTGGCGCTCGCCGCCGGTCTGGTCGCCGCGTCGCTGACCGGCTGGCCGCTGCTGGCCGTGCTGGTACCGGCGGTCGGCTACGGCCTGCCCGTCATCCTCTCCGCACCGCCCAACCGCGAGCTGGCGCTGCTCGAGGCCCTCGACCGTTGGGTGCGTACCCTCGGCTCACTGCTGCCCACCGGCCGCTCGATCTCCGATGCGATCCGGGTGTCGGCGCGACAGGCGCCGGCGCTGCTCGCCCCCCAGCTGCGCGTGCTCACCGCCCGGCTGGACGACCGCTGGACCATCCAGCAGGCCCTGTTCGCCCTCGCCGACGACCTCGACAGCCCGGACGCGGACGCCGTGCTCGCCGCGCTCGCCCTGGCCGCGCAGCGCGGCGGAACCGGGGCCGGCGCCACGCTGGCCGCGCTCGCCGACAACATCTCCGACCGGCTGCGGGCCCTGCGTGAGATCGAGACCGAACGCGCCAAGCCACGGTTCGTCGTGCGCCAGGTGACCCTGATCACCGTCGTCGTACTCGGGCTGGCGCTCCTCTTCGGGGGTTCCTTCTTCGCCCCGTACGGCACCGACCTGGGCCAGGTCCTGCTCGCGGCTCTGGTGGCGGCCTACCTGGGCTCGCTGCTGTTCCTGCGCCGGATGACGCTGCCCCGGCCGAGGCAGCGCATCCTGAGGCGGGCGACATGAACGGGCTCCTCCATGCGATCGGCAGCGGCGCCCTGATCGCATTCGGACTGTGGGCGCTGGCCGGGTTGCTGCTGCCCGCGCGGCCGCGGCTCGCCGACGCGCTCGACCTGCTGGACGGACGGCTCGGCGCCCCGGACGAACCGACGGGTACCGGCCTGGACCGGCTCGGCGGCTGGCTGCGGGTGCGGTTGCGGCGTCCGGTGTCGGCGGCCACCCTGCGCCGGCTGCGGATCGCCGGACGCAGCGTCGACCGGCACTACGCGCACAAGGCGCTCGCCGCCCTGGTCGGGCTGGTCCTGCCGGCCCTGCTGGGCGCCGCTCTCGCCGCCACCGTCGGTACCGGGATCGCCGTGCCGGCCGCCATCGGTCTCGCCCTGGGCGCGGCCG
>JAGQUI010000037.1 GCA_020438595.1 Propionibacteriaceae bacterium
CAACATCATGACCTTCCGGGTCGTGATCAAGGAGGTCGCGGTGATGCAGAACATGTTCGCGTCCTTCATGCCCAAGCCGCTGAGCAACCACCCGGGCTCGGGCATGCACACCCACGTTTCGCTGTTCGAGGGCGACAACAACGCCTTCTACGACGCGACCGCGGAGTACCACCTGTCGAAGACCGGACGCCAGTTCATCGCGGGCCTGCTCAAGCACGCCGGCGAGATCACGGCGGTGACCAACCCCTGGGTGAACTCCTACAAGCGGCTGGTGGCCGGCGCCGAGGCCCCCAGCTACATCTGCTGGGGCCAGAACAACCGCTCCGCGCTGGTCCGGGTGCCGATGTACAAGCCGACCAAGGGCACGTCCGCCCGGATCGAGTTGCGTTCGATCGACTCCGCCGCGAACCCGTACCTCGCCTACGCGATGGTGCTGGCCGCCGGCCTGGCCGGGATCGAGAACGAGTACGAGTTGCCCGAGGGCGCCGAGGACGACGTGTGGTCGCTGACCGACCGGCAGCGGCAGGCACTGGGCATCTCGCCGCTGCCGCGCAGCCTGGGCAACGCGATCGACCTGATGGAGAACTCCCAGTTGGTCGCCGACACCCTCGGTGAGCACGTCTTCGAGTTCTTCCTGCGCAACAAGAAGGCTGAGTACGACTCCTACCGCGGGCACGTCTCGGAGTGGGAACTGACCCACTCCCTGCCGTCGCTGTAGCGCCCGGCGACGCGTCCCGCGATCGAGGGTCGGCACGGTGGTGCCGGCCCTCGCTGCACGAGCGGGCCCGCGGCCGGGACGCGGCACCCGCGTCCGGGAGTGTACGGATCTGTCCGCCGCGGCCGATCGGCCCTTCCGGCGAGGTTCAATGGGATTCGCCACCGATCGCCGGGCCCGCCGGCCCGGCACCGGGAAATCTCCTGGAGGGGGAGCACCTTCACGGCGTGGTCGGTGAGCGGGCCCGTCATGGATACCGGGGGGCAAGCCCTGGCGGGCCCGCAGGCCAGACGTGGCTCGCGGCGACGCGCGTGGTCGACGACGTCAGCGGCTCGCCGACGCGGTCGGTGCGGAACTCGCTGCGCCGGACGCCTCCGCGGTCGGTACGGCCGTGGCGGCCGCCGAGGCCGACGCGGACGCTGACGATGAGGACGAGCTCGACCGCCGCCCGAAGCTCTGGTTCTCCGGGATGGCGGCGGTGTTGTCGGCCAGCACCACGATCTGTCCCGCCTCGAGGCCGGACGTGATCTGGACCCAGCCGCCGCCGACGGCCCCGGTCTGCACGGTGACCGTGGAGGCCTCCTCGGCACTGGCGCTGTCCACGACCTGCACGGTCGCGGTGCCGGTGCCGGTCGGAGTGACCGCCGAGGCCGGCAGCCGCAGCACGCTCGTCTCCGCCTTGATCGGGATCAGCACGGACGCCTTGTCGCCACTCGCGAGCAGCCCGGACACATCGCTCACCGACACCGTGGTGGTGTAGGTCGGCGTGTCCCCACTGGTGCCGCTGGTCTCCAGTGAGGCGATGCTGGTGACCCTGCCGGTCAGCGTCCTGCTGGAACCGGCCGGGGTCACGGTGACCTCCTGGCCGACCTCGACCAGCTCCCGGGTGCTCAGCGGCAGCTCGAAGCTGACCACTGCGCTGCCGGTGCCGACGATCGTGATCGAGCCGGCGGAGGCGCTGTCACCCGCGCTCAGGCCGACCAGGCCGACGGTGCCGGAGATCGGCGCGACCAGGGTGGCGTTCGCCAGGTCCTCCTTCGCCGCCGCCAGGTCCTGGTCCGCGCTCAGCAGGCTCGCCTTCGCCTTCGCGACCGCGGCCTTGCTGACGGTGGTGGTGGAGCTGGAGCTGGAGCTGGACTTCTTCTTGCTCGGCGTGCTCGGCATGCCGCCCCCGCCGGTGCCTCCGCCGCTGGTCAGCTGCGCCACGACCTGCTGCAGGTTCGCGTTGGCCAGGATCACCTCCGCGCGGGCGTTCGCGCAGTCCTGGAGCTGCTCGTCGGTGAACGAGTCCGAGTCCAGCACGTTCGCCAGCTGGGACGCGGTGGCGGTGGCGGTGGCCTTCGCCTCGTCCTGGTCGGACGCGGTCTGCTGGGCGGCGGCCGACTCGGTCGCCGCTGCGGTCGCGGTCCCGGTCGCGGTGGCCGTCGGCTCCGCGGTGGCCGTCTCCGTCGGCTCGGCGGTGGCCGTGGCGGTGGAGGTCGCCGCAGGGTCGACCGTCGGCGTGTCGGCCTCCGGCAGCACCGTGCTGAAGATCGCGTCGCACTTGTCGGCCTCGTCGAGGACGGCGAGGTTCATCCGTGAGGCGGCCTCGTTGAGCACTGTCGGGTCGATCACCACGCTCGCCGCGGACGCGCCGCTGGAACCCGATGACGAGCTCGCGCTGCTCGAGCCGGACGAACCGCCCGAGCTGGCGCTCGAGGTGCTGGCCGGGTGCTGGGCGGCGTACAGCGCCGCCTCGGCCTGCGCCACGGTCGTGGTGGCGTTCAGCACGGCCAGCCGCAGTGCCCCCTTGCTCAGCACGGCCAGGGTGTCACCGGCCTCGACCTCGTCGCCGACGGCCACGGAGACGGTCTTCACCGTGCCGCTGACGGTGTACGACACCTCCGCGGTGTTCTTCCGGCTGATCGTGCCGGTCGCGGTGTAGGTCTGGGTGACGTCGCCGGTGGCGGCGACCGCCGTCACGTAGCGCTGGCTGGCCGCACTCGAGGACGTGGCCACGCCGATCCCGACGCCGGCCACCACCGCGAGGGCGGTGCCGGCACCGAGCACGGCCCGGATTCGTGGGTTCATGGTCATTCACTCCTCAGTGCGTCGATCGGCGCGAGCTTGGCCGCCCGGGAGGCGGGGTAGACACCGGCGACCAGGCCGATGCCCAGCGAAACCACCAGGGCGATCAGCGTTGCCGGAATGGAGATGAGCACCGTCATGCTCAGGATCGGGGTCAGGATCGCCGCGCCGGCGAAGCCGAGGCCCACGCCGACCAGGCCACCGAGCACGCCCAGGATGCCGGCCTCCACCAGGAACTGGCGGCGGATCACCCCCGGGGTCGCGCCGAGTGCCTTGCGCAGGCCGATCTCGCGGACGCGCTCGCTGACCGAGACCAGCATGATGTTCATCACGCCGATGCCGCCGACGAGCAGCGAGATCGCGGCGATGCCGCCGAGCAGCAGGGTCAGCACGCCGGTGACCGACGTCGCCGTCTCGACCAGGGACGCCTGGGTGCTCACCGTGAAGTCCGCGTCGTCGGAGGTCACCTGGTGCGAGGCGAGCAGCGCCGTCTGCACCTGCTGGTAGGCCGCCGACAGGCTGTCGGTGTCCTTGCCGGACAGGTAGATGGTCGAGACGCTGTTCGCGCTGCTGGAGGTGGACAGCCGCGAGCCGAACGTGGTGATCGGCACCAGGACGGTGTCGTCCAGGCTGCTGGTCGTCGAGGAGCCCTCCGAGGCGAGCACGCCGATGATCGTGAACGCCTGGCCGTTGATGCTGATCGTCTGGCCGATCGGGGAGGTGGACGTGAACAGCTCGCTGGAGGTCTCGGACCCGATCACGGCGACGTTCGCCGAGGAGTCCACCTCGGACTGCGTGAAGAAGCGGCCGGTCTCGACCTCGCGGGCCCGGACGGTGAGCCACTCGGGCACGGTGCCGACCACGGTCGAGGTCCAGGTCGTCTCCGAGGACTGCAGGGAGCCGTTGGTCGACGAGGTGGGCGCCACCGCGACCACGTCGGGCGCGATCTCGGGGTCGGCGAGCATCTCGGCGTCCTGCATGGTCAGCGTGGACACGGCGCTGCCGCCGCCGCGGAACCCGCCGGAGGACGACTGCGAGGGGGACACCGAGATCAGGTTCGAGCCGAGCGAGTTGATCTGGTCGGTGATCTGCTGCTGGGCGCCCTGGCCGAGGCCGACGGTGAGCATCACCGCTGCGATGCCGATCAGGATGCCGAGCATGGTCAGCGCCGAGCGCATCCGGCGCGCATTGAGCGCCGCGATGGCCGTGCGCAGGGTCTCGGTCCAGCCCATCATCGCGTTGCTCCCGTCGCCGCGACCGGGACGGACTCCCGCAGCAGTCCGTCGTAGATGTGCACCAGGTGCTTCGCCCGCTCGCCGACGTCCGCCTCGTGGGTGATCACCACGATGGTGCGGCCGGACTCGTTCAGCTCCTCGAACAGCTCGAGGATCTCGGCGGTGGAGTGCGAGTCGAGGGCGCCGGTGGGCTCGTCGGCCAGGATCAGTGCCGGGTCGGTGACCAGCGCCCGCGCCACCGAGACCCGCTGCTGCTGGCCACCGGACAGTTCGCCGGGACGGTGGTGGACGCGCTGGGCGAGCCCCACCTTCTCCAGGGCGAGCATCGCGCGCTCGCGCCGCTCGGCGGCCGGCACCCCGGCGTAGACCAGCGGCAGTTCCACGTTGCGGATCGCGGTCAGGCTGGCCAGCAGGTTGAACTGCTGGAACACGAAGCCGATCTTGGAGTTGCGGATCTCGGCCAGGTGCTTCTCCGACATCGCGCTGACGTCGGTGCCGTCGAGCAGGTAGGTGCCCGCCGTCGGCACGTCCAGGCAGCCGATGATGTGCATCAGGGTGGACTTTCCGGAGCCCGAAGGACCCATGATCGCGAGGTAGTCGCCCGCGTCCACGTCCAGGTCGATCCCGCGGAGCGCCTCGACCTCGACCACCCCGGTGGAGTAGGTCTTGCGCACTCCGGTCATGTGCAGCATGCCCATGGGGGTCACCGACCGCCCTGGCCGCCGGCGGGCGGGGCGCCGCCGCCACCCGGACCGCCGCCGCCGCCGAGGTCACTGCCCCCGCCAGGGCCGCCGCCGCCGCCGAAGATGCTGCCGCCGTTCTGGTCGTCGCTGGACGAGGTGGAGTTCGAACTCGGCCGGCTGAAGGTGATCAGCACCGAGTCGCCCTCGTCGAGCCCGCTGGTGATCTGGGTGTAGCTGCCGAACACCTTGCCGACCTCGACCTCGACCGTGCTCTCGGAGCCGTCGGTCACCTTGGTCACCACGGTCTTGTCGTCCTTGGTCGAGATCGCCGCGGTCGGGACGGTGAGCACGTCGTCGTAGCTGCCGGTGGTGATCACCGCGGTCGCGGTGGTGCCGGAGTACAGGTCGGAGTGCTTGCCGCTGAGGGTGATCACGACCGGGAAGGTGGCGGTGCCGTCGTCGCTGGTGCCGGAGGCCACGATGCCGACCGAGGCCACTGTGCCGGTGAGGGCGTCGGTGGTCGCGTCCGTGGTCACGCTCACCTCCTGGCCCGCCTTGACGCTGCCCAGGTCGGCGGCGCCGATGCTGCCCTCGACCTTCCACTTGGCCGTCGCGATGATCACGAAGGACGCGGAGCTGGACGAGGTGGTGGAGCTGCTGCTCGAGGAGCTGGACGAGCTGGAGCTGCCCGAGCTGGAGCCGACGCTGTCGCCGACCTCGACGCCCACGCTCGCCACGGTGCCGGCGATCGGGGAGCGGAGGGTGGCGTCCTTCAGGTCCTGCCGGGCGCTCTTCAGCGCCGCCGTGGCCGAGGTCACGGACGCCTTCGCGGACCGGATCGCGGCGCTGCTGCCGTCGTTGTCGTAGACCTCGGTGAGGTTGGCCTGCGCCGTGGTCAGGTTCGCCTCGGCGAGGTCGACCGCGTTCTGCAGCTCGGAGTCGTCGATCACGGCCAGCTTCCGGCCCTTCTTCACAGTGTCGCCCGCGGTGACCTTGACCTTCGTCACGGTGCCGGAGACGGCGAAGTTGACGTCCGACTCCTTCTGCGGGCTGAGCGTGCCGTCGAGGCTGACGGTGAGGGTCTGGTTGCCCTTCTCCACCTGCACGGTGCGGCTGAAGGTGCTCGTCGCACTCGCCTGGTTGCCCCGCAGGAACAGGAAGGTGCCCACCCCCGCCCCGCCGAGTACGACCACCGCGGCGATGCCGAGGGCCAGCCACTTCTTCCAGGTCATCCGCCGCCGCTTGCGGGGGGCGTCGGGGCTGTCCGCCGGAAATCCGGCCTCATCGTTCGTCATCGCGTGCGGTTCTCCTCTGGGCGCATTGGCACGTTTCAGACGCTAGGGGTCGCACCTGTGGTCGGTGCTGTGTGAACCTGTGGCGCAGCTGTGTGGTTGCTCCGAACCCGCGGTGGGCCTCAGCCGAGCTCGGGCAGCGGCCAGAGCCCGGCGAGGTCGCTGTGCACGCCCGAGGCGCGGACGGCGTGGGTCGCGACCGCGTCCGTCCAGGCGAGGCTCCCGCCCGCCAGCCGGAGCAGGGTGGTGGCGTCGGTCTGGACCACATTGGGCGGGGTGCCGCGGGTGTGGCGTCCCCGCTCGCCGATGCCGAGCTGCACGGCGGCGAAGGGCGGGACGCGCAGTTCCACCGTCCCCCCGGGGTGGCGGGCGGCCAGCAGCGCGCAGGTGGTGCGGGCCGCGGTGGCGAGTTCGCTGCGGGGGAGGGCGCCGTCCGGATTCTCGGCGAGGGCGGCCACGGTGGCCCGGAGCTGCTCGACCTGCCCTGCCGACACCGACCTCGCCACGGCCCAGACGCTAGCATCACAGGGGTGAGCCGCATCGAGAGCGAGTCCGCCCGCCTGGCCCGGCTCGGCTTCGCCGACGCGGCGACGGCCGCAGCGATGGTCGAGGCCTGGCAGCAGCGGGGCACCCCGGAGCAGATCGAGCAGGCCCTCGGCGAGCTCGCCGAGACCGCGGACCCCGACCTCGGCCTGGCCGGCTTCGACCAGCTTGTCACCGTCCGGGAGGGGCTGCTCGCCCGGCTCGGCGAGGACCCCGCGTTCGGCCGCCGGCTGATCGCGGTGCTCGGCGCGAGCGTGGCGCTCAACCAGCACCTCGGCACCCACCCCGACGATGTGGCGGCCGTCGCGGGGAGCGTGGCGCGGCGGTCTCCCGCGGAGCTGCGCGTGGAGCTGCTGGAGGCGATCGGCGCCGACCCGGAGAGCGCGCACCCGGTGGCGGACCACACCCGCTCGGACGACCTGCGCCGCGCCTACCGCCGGGCGCTGTTGCGCCTCGCGGCCAGGGACCTCACCGCCGAGGACCCGCTGGCGGACCTGCCGGAGGTGGCCGGCGAACTCGCCGACCTCGCCGACGCGACGGTCGAGGCGGCGCTGGCGCTCGCCCGGGGCGAGGTGCCCGGGTGGGAGAAGTGCCGGATCGGGATCATCGCGCTGGGCAAGACCGGGGCGCGGGAACTCAACTACGTCAGCGACGTCGACGTGCTCTACCTCGCCGAGCCCGCGCTCGACGCGGACGGTGAACCGGTGTGCGACTCCGGCACGGCGGTGAACGTCGCGACCCGGCTGGCCAGCGCGCTGACCCGGGTCTGTTCCGCGCACACGGGGGCCGGCACGATCTGGCAGATCGACGCGGCGCTGCGTCCGGAGGGCAAGGCGGGGCCGCTGGTGCGCACGCTCGCCTCGCACCGCGCCTACTACGAGAAGTGGGCGAAGAACTGGGAGTTCCAGGCGATGCTGAAGGCCCGTCCGATGGCCGGCGACCTGGCGCTCGGCCAGGAGTTCGTCGACATGGTCTGGCCGATGGTGTGGCGGGTGGCCGACAACGACGAGTTCGTCGGCGAGGTGCAGGCCATGCGGCGGCGGGTGATCTCGCTGCTGCCCGCCCGCGAGGCCAACACCGAGATCAAGCTGGGCGCCGGCGGCCTGCGCGACGTGGAGTTCAGCGTCCAGTTGCTGCAGCTGGTGCACGGCCGGGCGGACGATCGGCTGCGGTTGCGCGGCACCTTCGAAGCGCTCACCGCCCTGGTCGACCACGGCTACGTCGGACGCGCGGACGGCTTCGACCTCGCCACCGCCTACCGGCTGCAGCGGCTGCTGGAGCACCGGATCCAGTTGTACCGGCTGCGTCGCACCCACCTGATGCCCGACGACGAGACCAACCAGCGCTGGCTGGCCCGCACGATCGGGCTGCCCGAGCCGAAGGAGCTGATGCACCTGTGGCGCTCGACGACGCGCCGGGTGCTCACCCTGCACCAGCGGCTGTTCTACTCGCCGCTGCTGGAGGCGGTGGCCCGGATCCCCTCCGCGGAGGTGCGGCTCACCTCCGAGGCGGCCGAGACGCGGCTGCGCGCGCTCGGCTACGGCGACCCGAAGGCGGCGCTGCGCCACATCGAGGCGCTGAGCCACGGCATCACCCGGCAGGCCGAGATCCAGCGCCAGCTGCTCCCGGCGATGCTGACCTGGTTCACCGCCGGGCCGAACCCCGACCACGGCCTGCTCGCGTTCCGGAACGTGTCCGAGGCGCTCGGTAGTACACCGTGGTACCTCCGCGCGTTGCGGGACGGCGATGCGATGGCCGAGCACCTGGCCCGCATCCTCGCGTCCTCGCGCTACGCGGTGGACCTGCTGCTGCGGGCGCCGCAGAACGCCGCCCTGCTCGGCGACTCCGAGGGCCTGCGGCCACGGCCCGCCGAGGAGATCCTCGCCGAGATGCTGACGGCCGCCCGGCGGCACGACGCGCCCGAGGCGGCGATCGGCGCGGTGCGGGCGTCCCGGCGCAGCGAACTGCTGCGGCTGGCGATGGCCGACCTGCTCGGCGAGCTCGACCTGCCCGCGCTCGGCCGGGCGCTCAGCGACCTGGCCGGCGCCACGATCGACGCGGCCCTCGAGGTGGCCTCGCGCGGCGTGGACGTGCCGCCGATCGCCGTGATCGCGATGGGCCGCTGGGGCGGGCGCGAGGTGTCGTACTCCTCGGATGCCGACGCGATGTTCGTGGTGGCCGACAGCGATTCGGTCGACGGGGTGCAGGCGGCGACCACGGTGGTCAGCCGGCTGCGGGCGCTGTTGGCCAAGCCGGGCCCGGATCCGGCGCTCGAGGTGGACATCGACCTGCGTCCCGAGGGCAAGGGCGGGGCGATGGTGCGCAGCCTGGCGTCCTACAAGGCGTACTACGAGCGGTGGTCCTCGACCTGGGAGTCGCAGGCGCTGCTGCGGGCATCCGCCGGTGCCGGCGACCGGGAACTCGGCGCGGAGCTGCTCGCCGCGATCGACCGGATCCGGTACCCCAAGGGTGGGCTCAACCACTCACAGGTGTACGAGATCCGCAAGCTGAAGGCGCGGATGGAGGCCGAGCGGCTGCCACGCGGCGGGGATCCGGGACGGCACGTCAAACTCGGTCCGGGCGGTCTGTCCGACGTCGAGTGGGTCGTGCAGCTGCTCCAGTTGCACCACGCGGGCGGCGACAAGCGCCTGCGCACGACGGGCACGCTCGAGGCGCTGGACGCGAGCGTCCTGGCCGGCCTGCTGGACGACGCGGACGCCGAGGCGCTGCGCACGTCCTGGCTGCTGGCCAGCCGGATCCGCAACGCGATCATGCTGCTCCGCGGACGGGCCGGCGACAGCCTGCCCACCGACGTCCGCGAGCTGTCGTCGGTCGCCGAGATCCTCGGCTACGCCAAGGGCGAGTCCACGCTCTTCGTCGAGGACTACCGCCGGGGCGCCCGCCTGGCCCGCCAGGTCATGGACCGCGTCTTCTGGGACGCCCGTCCGGCCCCCACCGAGTAGCCCGGACCGAGTCGGGGACGGTTCCTTACTCGGTCCACCCTGAGGATGGCCCGAGTAAGGAACCGTCCCCAACTCGGTCCAGGTCAGGGCAGGAGTTCCGCGAGGTCGGTCACCACCAGGTCGGCGCCGGACTCCCGCAGCGTGGCCTCGCCGACGCCGCGGTCCACGCCGACCACCAGCCCGAAGCCGCCCGCGCGGCCCGCGGCCACCCCCGACACGGCGTCCTCGAACACGACCGCCCGCTCCCGCGGCACGCCCAGCGCGTCGGCGGCGTAGGCGTAGGTGTCCGGGGCCGGCTTGCCGGGGAGCCCCTCGCGCCGCGCGAGGACGCCGTCCACCAGCACCGTGAAGCGGTCGCGCAGGCCGGCCGCGGTCAGCACGGCGTCCGCATTGGCCGACGACGACACCACGGCGACCAGCGTGCCCTGGCCGGCGAGGTAGTCCAGGAACCGCACCGAGCCGGGGTAGGGCCGGACGCCGTCGCTTTGGCCAGCACCGCGGAAAACGCCCCGTTCTTGCGGTTGCCCAGCCCGCAGACCGTCTCCGCCTCCGGGGGATCGGACGGGTCGCCGAGCGGCAACTCGATGCTCCGGGACGCCAGGAAGTCGCGCACCCCGTCGTAGCGGGGCTTGCCGTCCACGTGTGCGAAGTAGTCCGCATCGGTGTAGGGCAGGGGGTCGCCCCGCCCCGCGAGGAACTCGTTGAACATCCGCGACCAGGCCGCCATGTGCACCTCGGCGGTCGGGGTGAGCACCCCGTCCAGGTCGAACAGGGCTGCGGCACAGATCGACATCAGGGTCTCGTTGGCGCTCATTCGCCGATGCTAGGGGACGGGCGGGCCGATTCCGGGTGTGGTTGGCCCGCGAGAGAAGTGCCGGCCGGCCATCCCCCGGCCGGTAGGCTGAACGCTGATGAGCACAACCCCAGCAACCGACCTGCCCACGGTCACCGCCAGCCTCTCCGGCTGGGGTCGCACCGCCGCCACGACGGCCCAGGTGCTGTCCACACCCGACCCCGAACTGATCGCAGAGGCCGTGGCCGCGGTGGCCGGCCACAACGCGTCGTCCCCGTCCCACCTGAAGCGGGGCATCGTGGCGCGCGGGCTCGGCCGTTCCTACGGCGACGTGGCCCAGAACGCCGGCGGTGTCGTGGTCGACATGACCGCGCTGAGCCGCATCCACTCGATCGACCCCGACGCGGCCACGGTCGACGTCGACGCGGGCGTCAGCCTCGACGACCTGATGCGTGCCGCGCTGCCGCACGGGCTGTGGATCCCGGTGCTGCCGGGCACCCGGCAGGTCACCGTCGGGGGCGCGATCGGCTGCGACGTGCACGGCAAGAACCACCACAGCGCCGGCTCGTTCGGCGACCACGTGGCGTCCATGCAGTTGCTGGTCGCGGACGGGCGCATCCTCACCCTGACCCCCGACGGCACCCCCGACGACCCGGACGCGAGCCTGTTCTGGGCCACGATCGGCGGCATCGGCCTGACCGGGATCATCCTGCGGGTCGTGCTGAACATGACCCGCACCGAGACCGCCTACTTCATCGCCGACGGCATCGTCACGACGACACTCGACGAGACCATCGCCGTCCACTCCGACGGCTCGGAGGCGAACTACGACTACTCCAGCGCCTGGTTCGACGCGATCAGCCCGGCCCCGAAGCTGGGCCGCGCCGCGCTGTCGCGGGGTTCGCTGGCCACGCTGGAGCAGCTGGAGGAGAAGGCGCCGAAGCTCGCGGCCGACCCGCTCGGCTTCCACGCGAAGCCGTTGTTCGACCTGCCGGACGTGTTCCCCAACGGTCTGGCCAACAAGTTCACGTTCAGCGCGCTCGGCGCGGTCTGGTACGCCAAGAGCGGCAACTACACCGGCAAGATCCAGAGCCTGACCGGCTTCTACCACCCGCTGGACATGTTCGGCGAGTGGAACCGCGCCTACGGCTCGCACGGCTTCCTGCAGTACCAGTTCGTGGTGCCGCCCACGGCGGTCGCGGAGTTCAAGCAGCTGATCCGCGACATCCAGGCGTCCGGGCACTACTCGTTCCTCAACGTGTTCAAGCTGTTCGGCCCGGGCAACCGCGCGCCGCTGAGCTACCCGATCCCGGGCTGGAACGTGTGCGTCGACTTCCCGATCAAGGCCGGCCTGCACGAGTTCCTGCACGGGCTGGACGCCCGCATCCTGTCCTTCGGCGGACGGCTCTACACGGCCAAGGACTCCCGCACCACGGCCGCCACCTTCCACGCCATGTATCCGGAGATCGACGACTGGATCGCCACCCGCCGCCGGATCGACCCCGAGGGCGTCTTCGTCTCGGACATGGCCCGCCGGCTCGAACTCGTCTGACCCACGCCCAACAACCGTCATCCCGGGCCCGACCCGGGATCTCCGAGGAGAGATTGAAGTGATCGACGCCACCGGCAACCCCCAGACCGTGCTGCTGCTCGGCGGCACGTCCGAGATCGGGCTGGCCATCGTGAAGGAGTACCTCGCCAAGCAACCGCTGCGGGTGGTGCTCGGCGTCCAGCCCGGCGACGAGCTCGGGGAGGCGGCCGCGGCCGACCTGACCGCGGCCGGCGCGTCGGCGGTGGACGTGCTGGAGTTCGACGCCGCCGACTTCGCGTCCCACCCGGGCGTGGTGGACGCCGCCTGGAAGCTCGCCGATATCGACGTGGCGATCGTCGCGTTCGGCCTGCTCGGCGACGCGGAGGAGCTCTGGCAGGACCAGGCCAAGGCCGTCCAGATCGCCCAGGTGAACTACACCGGCGCGGTCAGTGTCGGCGTCCTGCTC
>JAGQUI010000380.1 GCA_020438595.1 Propionibacteriaceae bacterium
CTGTTCGCCCGCGTGTCGGACTGGAAGAAGCCTCGCACCCGCCTCTGACACTTTTCCGCGAGCCGGGTGTGCGCACCCCGCCTCAGCGGTCGGCCAGCCAGGCCTTCGCCTGCCGGGCGCCGTACGTGCGGTCGGCGCGGTTGATGGATGCCCGGCTGGCCAGGTTCACGCCTGCCCGGGCCGCTGCGGCCTTCGCCCTGGCCGTGGTCAGGTCGGGCGCTACGAAGCCCTGGTGGTCGATCGAGGCGTCCAGCCCTGCGTACGCGCGCTGCTGCGCGGCCAGCGTGCGGCCCGAGGCCACCGCGCGCCGCACGATCGCGGCACTGAGGGTGCTCGTGCCGCCCACGGTGGAGCTGACCAGCGGGTAGTAGCCACTCCGCTGCCCGGTCCGGTTCGGGTGGTAGCTCTCGTCGACCGGGTACGACAGGCCGTTCAGCCACTCCGGAGAGTCGCACACCGCGTGCCCGATGAAGCGGCTGGTCGGATTGGCGAACGCGAATCCGGCCGCCGTCGCCGCACTCGCCAGCCTGGCGTTCATCAGGTCGGCCGTCTGGTTGAGCGCCGTCTCCTCGCTGCGCGAGAACCAGGTGAACAGGTCGCAGTCGGTGCCGTTGAACAGCCTCGGGTAGCCCACGACCGTGACCGAGGCGTTCGGTGCCCTGGTCCGGATCGCCGCGTACAGCGTCGCCAGCCGACCCGGCAGGGTACTGGTGATGTAGCCCTGCGCCGTCGAGATCTTGCCGAAGCAGTTGCTCATCCAGCTCGGCAGTGCGCACTCGGTCAGGACCGAGGTGAAGCCGGCGTCGTTGCCACCGACCGAGATCGTGACGTAGTCGGTTGCCGAGGACAGCGCCGAGAGCTGGCTGCCGGTCACGTCGGACACCGTCGCACCGGCACACGCACGGAAGTTCAGCGCGTATCCCTTCGCCGCGGCGATCAGGCTCGGGTAGGCGTAGACGGAACGCTTGCAGTCGGTGCCGTCGGAGAGGTAGCTGCGCGTCCCGAGGCCCGAGGAGTAGGAGTCACCCAGGGCGACGTAGGACGGGGTGGCCGCCTCCGCCACCGGGGCGGAGAGCACGCCTGACAGTGCGACCAGCGCACCGAGCAGGACAACGAGGAGCTTCTTCGACACCGACATCGCGGCCTCCGTTTCAGGGGTGGCTGGCACTGTCGCCAGGCGGTCTGGACGCTACTCCCGCGACACCGTCCGGCAACAGTGCACCTTCGGACACCTTCGGGACGGCACCGCCTGCAGTTCCTGCGACACGCTCGAACAGGTGTTTGAATCCGCGGACGGGTCCGGCTAGCGTGCTGTGCATGGCAAGGAAGGCAGAACCCCCGGCCCGCAAGCGAGGCCGTCCGCGCAAGGAAGACATCGCCGCCCAGCTCGGCACCAAGGTGAGCCAGCTGCCCGACGGGCCGGTGGACGCCGAGGGCCTGACCGCCCGCCAGCGCCGCATCCTCGAGGTCATCCGCGACGACCTGGTCAGCCGGGGTTATCCGCCGACCGTCCGCGAGATCGCCGACCGGGCCGGCCTGGCGTCGTCCTCCTCGGCCGCGCACCAGCTCAAGGTGCTGCAGGCCAAGGGCTTCATCTTCCGCGATCCGCACCGTCCGCGCGCGCTCGAGGTGCGGCTGCCCGAGACGATGTCGGTGAGCGGCGTACCCACGCTGGAGCCAGTCGAGCCCGACCTGCCCGCCCCGAGCGCGCCCAGCGTGCGGGTGCCGATCCTCGGCCGGATCGCTGCCGGCGGCCCGATCCTGGCCGAACAGGCCGTGGAGGACGTGTTCACGCTTCCCCGCCAGCTGGTCGGCGAGGGCACGCTGTTCCTGCTCGAGGTGAAGGGCGACTCCATGGTGGACGCCGCGATCTGCGACGGCGACTACGTGGTCGTCCGGCAGCAGCCCGACGCCAGCAACGGCGAGATCGTCGCGGCCCTGCTCGATGACGAGGCCACGGTGAAGACGCTGAAGCGCACCCTGGACAAGGTGTGGTTGCTCCCCCACAACCCGGCCTACGAGCCCATCGACGGCACCAACGCCTCGATCATGGGCAAGGTGGTCGCGGTGCTGCGCCGGGTGTAGCCATCCGGGTGCAGATCCGGGTCAAGCCCGGAGCCGGACGGACCAGGGTGGGCGGATGCTACGGCGACGACACCCTGGTCGTGGCTGTCCAGGCTCCCGCCGTGGACGGGCGCGCCACGCAAGCCGCCCTGAAGGCCCTCGCGAAGGCGCTGGGCTGCCGGGCGGCGGAGGTGACGCTCGTGTCCGGCGCGACCAGCCGGACCAAGTTGGTAGAAGTACCCGACGGCAGCGCTGATCGCTTCCGCGAACTCACCGCGGGCTGAGAGGGTCCGGGCATGACCACCGTTGTCTCCACCCTCTTCGTCTCCTTCGACAGCGTGGCCGAGGTCGACCCCGCCTGACACTTTGCCTACTTCGACGACGCCATGGCCGCCGCGGTCACCGAGGACTACGCCGACGTGGACGTGCTCCTGCTGGGGCGGGTGACCTACGACAGCTTCGCCGGCGCCTGGCCCGGGCGCGAGACCGCCGGTGGCGTGGACGCGGGGTACGCGAAGCAGCTCGGCGATACCCGCAAGGTCGTCGCCACCCACGACACCGGGGATCTCGGCTGGCGCAACGTGGAGGCGACGCCGGACGTGGTGGCGCGGGTCGCCGAACTGCGCCGCGAGCCCGGCGTGGACAAGGTGCTCGTGGCCGGCTCGATCTCGATCGTGCGGCAACTCCTCGCGGCGGGCGAGCTGGACGAACTGCGCCTCCTCGTCCACCCGGTCATCGCGGGCGCGGGCCGGCACCTCTTCGACCCCGCCGCCGGGGTGCAACCCCTGCGCCTGCTCTCCAGCGAGAGCTTCCCGACCGGGGTACTGCGGCTGAGGTACGCACCGGCCGAGCTGCCCCAGCCCGCCGGCTACGAGGATGTCGTCGACAAGGTGCCGAAGGGCCCCGAGTGACGATCGCGCGACCGGCCCACGCAGACCCGGGGCCGACCCTTCGTGACGCGCCGGCTCGTTCCTCGCCAGCGCTCCTCAGGGACCGCGAGGAAAGCGCCCGCCAACCCCCACCGGCGCCCTCAGGGAGCGGATGCAGAGCACGCAGCTCGTTCCTCGCCAGCGCTCCTCAGGGACCGCGAGGAAAGCGCCCGCCAACCCCCACCGGCGCCCTCAGGGAGCGG
>JAGQUI010000381.1 GCA_020438595.1 Propionibacteriaceae bacterium
GGCGATCTCGAACGGCTGGCGCTCGCCGTCGCCGATCACCCCGTTGGCGTCGACGATCGCGATGGCGATGAGCGGCACGTGGACCTCCTCCTGTCGGGGCTGATGCTAGCCGCCGACGCCGACAGCCGACGCCCACAGGTTCCTCAAGAATGACCATTGACACGCCGTCGCTGCGATCCGAAATTGGAGTTGCCGCGGTGCACCCCGACCGAGCGGGACGATGTCGCCCGCGATGGCCCCCAGGGGGAGGGACCAGCATGAAGCTCCGGTTCGCAGCGCTCACCTCAGTAGTCCTGGTCCTCGGGTTCGTAGCCCCGCCCGCACAGGCCGCAACCCCCGACTCCCCCGTGCTGGTGGCGCCCGCGAACGGCACCACGGCAGCCTCGGCGGCCGTCCCGCTGTCCGTCACGGCCTCCGACCCCGACGGTGATGCCCTCGACGTTCGCTTCGAGGGCAGGGTGGCCGGCGCGACCGTGCCCGGCGGCGGGACCGGCGACCCGTTCACAATCGTCGTCCTGCCCGACCTGCAGAACTACACCTACAACAACCGGCAGAGCACCATGTCCGGCCAGGCGCAGTGGATCGTGGACACGCGTTCGCAACTCAACACCGCCATGGTGATCCAGCTGGGTGACCTGGTCAGCGAGTACGTCAACACCACCCAGTGGGGCCTCACCTCCGCAGCGCTGAAGATCCTCGACGACGCCAAGGTGCCCAACACCGTGCTGCCCGGGAACCACGACTTCAACAACACCACCGGCGAGTTCGCGCAGTACGACACCTACTTCCCGCCGTCCCGGTACGCCGGGGCGTCGTGGGTGCCGAGCACCGCAAGCTATGGCGGCTACCTCGGCCAGAACCTGTTCGGGACGGACCCGGTGGACCGGCGCAACATGGACAACTTCGCCCTGTTCACCGCCGCCGGACGGGACTTCCTCGTCCTGAACCTGGAGTGGGAGGCCCCGCAGTACGCCCTCGACTGGGGCGCGAAGGTGCTGGCCGCGTACCCGGACCGGACGGCAATCCTGGCCACCCACAGCTTCGTCGGGATCAGCGGGCAGCGCAGTTCGGTGCCGGAACGGCCCGGCGGCACCCCTCCGAACACGTTGTGGACCGACTTCGTCTACCAGCAGTGCTCGATCCGCCTGGTGGTCAGCGGCCACTACCACAACGCTGACCTCGGCGAGGCCAACCGGTCAGACCTCAACAAGTGCGGCGATCCCGTCCAGCAGGTGCTCACCGACTACCAGGACCGCGCCAACGGCGGCGACGGCTGGCTGCGGTACTACACCTTCGACCCGGCGGCCGGGACGATGAAGGCGACGACGTACTCCTCGAAGCTGGACCAGTACGAGACGGACGCTGACTCCTCCTTCACCGTGCCGTTCGACCTCTCCGAGCCCCAGCCGGCGCCGTTCACGACCATCGCGACCGAGCACATCGCCTCCGGCGGCACCGCGACCACGACCTGGACCGGCCTCACGCCGGACACCACCTACGAGTGGCGAGCCGTCGCCGGTGACGGCACCACGACCAGCACGTCGCCGACGTGGACCGTGCGCACCCCGCAGAGCTCCGAACTGGTCGACGACACCTTCAGCCGCGACGTGAGCAACGGGTGGGGCGCCGCGGACGCCGACCACACCTGGGTGACCAAGTCGACCGCGACCGCGTACTCCGTCGACGGCAGCGTCGGCCGGATCACGGCCGGCGTGGGCGCGACCCGCGGGGCCTCGCTGACCGGGCTCGCCCAGGCCGAAGCGGCGATCACCACGGACCTCTCGCTGGCCCAGGCGGCATCCGGATCGGGCACGTACGTCTCCGTGCTCGGAAGGCTGTCCGGGACGAACAGCTATCGGGCCAAGCTCCGATACCTGGCCGGTGGCGGGATGACCCTGAGCCTGATCCGCTACACCGGCGCCGAGAGCACCCTCGCCACGGCGAGTGTCGCAGGCATCTCCGCCACCCCCGGTCTCGCGCTGCGGCTGCGGTTCGAGCTCGAAGGGACCTCCCCGACATCGCTGCGGGCGAAGGTGTGGCCGGTGGGCGGCACGGAGCCCGCCGCGTGGACGGTCACGGCGTCCGACTCGACGAGCGCGCTGCAGGTGGACGGCTCCGCCGGCATCGACGTGTACACCTCGAGCAGCGCAGGGGCAGCGTCCGCGGTCTCCGTCGACCGGTTCACCGTGAGCAGGCTGGGAACCACACCGCCGCCGGCCAACCAGCCACCCACCGCCACCATCGGCACCCCCGACATCACCGACCTCACCGTCACACTCTCCGGCACCGGCAGCACCGACCCCGACGGCACCATCACCCACTACGCCTGGGACTACGGCGACAACACCACCGGCAGCGGCCCCACCCCGACCCACACCTACGCCACCGCCGGCACCTGGACCATCACCCTCACCGTCACCGACAACGACGGCGCCACCGCCACCACCACCCGCCAGGTCACCGTCACCACACCCCCACCGGCGACCGGGCCGCTCGCGCAGGACGCGTTCGGGCGCAGCGTGGTCAATGGCTGGGGCACGGCGGACACCGGCGGCGCCTGGTCGGTGACCGGCTCAAGCAGCCGTTACGCAGCATCCGGTGGCTCGGGTCGCCAGACCCTCTCCAGCCCCGGCACCACCTCCTACGCGGCGCTCACCTCCGTGTCGTCGAGTTCGACCCTGTTGCGCACGACCTACGCGTGGAGCCGCACCGGCGCCACGGGAACCCTGTACGCGAGCTTCGTCGCCAGACGCGTGGACGGGAGCAACGACTACCGGTGCAAGGTGGTCGCCAACGCCTCCGGGTCGGTCCAGCTCCACCTGGTGCGCAGGGTCGGCGCCGCCGAGACGACGCTGGCCTGGACCACCGTGTCGGGGCTGACCATGGCGGCCGACCAGCTCTACGCGATCGGCTGCCAAGCCGTGCCCAGTGGCGCATCGACCCGGGTCACCGGGAAGGTGTGGCGTGCCGACGCCAGCGAGCCGGGCTCCTGGCAGGTCAGCGCGACCGACGGCACGGCGGCACTGCAGGCCAGCGGATCGGTCGGAGTCAGCGCCTACATCTCCAGCAGCTCGACCGTGGGCGCGACGCTGAGCGTCGACGACCTGGTGGCCTCCGACCCGAACGCCTGAGCAGCTATACCGCGATCGGGGCCTTGATGCCCGGGTGCGGGTCGTAGCCGACCACCTNGATGT
>JAGQUI010000382.1 GCA_020438595.1 Propionibacteriaceae bacterium
ACCCCCGTCTCGCCCAGCGCGGTGATGTCCGAGCGGAATGTCTCGCTGTTGCGCAGGCTCCCCTTGCCGAGCTCGCCGAGCACGAAGTCGGTGTCCGCCTTCGGGGTGATCACGGCGTACCCGTCCCGGGTGGTGACGTCGAACTCCTGCGAGCCGGCCTCGATCCAGCTCCGCAGCTTCTCGGCGGCAGCGGCCTCGTCGGTGACCTGGATGGCGGCCACCCAGGCCGGCTGGTCGTCGTGGCCGAGGACGCCGAAGCCGGCCCGGTTCCCCAGCCAGGGCCTGATATCGGTGTCGTAGTCGGTGCCGTCCGCGAAGCCGGTCTCGGGGGCGATGGCCTCCCAGAGCATGCGCTTCGGGTCGGGCTGGCCGGCGTCGACCGCCCGCTTCACCTGCGGCAGGTCGCGCAGGAACGCCCACGCCTGCGACTTCTGGGACAGCGACGGGTCGAGGTCGACCTGGACGTAGGCGAGGGTCGTGGCGGGCATCAGGTCGGACGGCTGCGGGCCACTCCCGAACCAGCCGAGGTAGTACCCGGCTGCCGCCACGCCGCCGCCGGTGACCGTCAGCACCAGCGTGAGCAGCAGGATCGGCAGCGCCAGGCGCTTCTTCGGTTTCGCCGGGGCGGCGCCCCAGGGCATCCCGTCGGGACCGGCCTGCGACACCGGGAGGTACTGCCGGACGGCGGGCCGGTGGGTCGCGGCGAGGTACTGGCGGGGATCGCCGAAGCCGTCGGTCGGCAGTTCGGTGGTGGATTCGTGGTCCGCGGGAAGGCCGGTGGGCGCGGTGCCTTCGGGGAGTTGCGTCGTCGGTTGATCGGCGCCCTCCGGCCAGTCACCGGGGGCCGCCCACGGGCTCTCCGGGGAGTCCGATTCGGGCGCTGCAGCGGGCCGGTACTCGAGCGCCTGCCCGCACGCGGGGCAGACCAACTGCGCTGCGTCCAGGGCATGGCCGCACGACGGGCAATTCACGATGCATCCTTCGGGGGGAACGTTGAGGCCCGTTCAGGCTAGGGTGAAAGGCCTAGTCCGGCACAGTCCCCGCGGGTGTGACACCCGGGTGCGGGACACACTCTCGTGCGGTCGAACCTGCCCCCGCTTCGCCCGCCGAGGCGTCGTCGCCAAGGCTCGATCATGATGCCGATTGGCGCGCGCTTCCATACTGGTGCGCATGGAGCCATAATGGCTCCATGCCGAACATTCAGATCAAGGATGTACCTGAGGATACCCACGCGGTCCTGCGGCAGCGGGCCAGCGCGGCACACCAGTCGTTGCAGGAGTACCTGCGCTCCAGATTGATTGCCGAGGCCGCTCGGCCGACGGTGGACGAGGTGCTCGCCCGGGCTGGCGGTCGGGCCGGTGGCTCCCTGCCGCTCGCCGATGCGGTGAGCGCCTTGCGGTTCGACCGTGCTCGTCATTGATGCCAGCGTGCTGGCCGTCGCGCTGCTCGATGACGGCCAGGACGGTGACACGGTGCGGGGTCGGCTGCGCGGCGAACAACTCGCCGCCCCCGCATTGATCGACCTCGAGGTGGCCTCGGTGTGGCGCGGGCTCGCTCGCGCCGGCCACCTGGACCCACGCCGGGTCGGGCTTGCCCTGGATGACCTGCGGGACCTGCCGTTGCAGCGTGTCGAGCACGCTCCACTGCTGGCCCGGTGCTGGGAACTGCGCGACAACCTCACGATCTACGACGCCGCCTACGTAGCCCTCGCCGAAGCCCTTCAGGTGACCCTGCTCACTGGCGATCAGCGTCTCGCCAGATCCACCGGCCCCCGATGCACCATCGAGGTCATCAAGACGCACCGCTGACTTCGCGGTCACGCCGCACTCGGCGCGGCTGCTCAACGCAATGTTGACAACACAGTGTTGATGCCTCATGGTGAGGGAGTGATGAGCGACACGGAGCATGCGGCTGGTTTGGCGGATGCGCGGGCGGTGATCGCCGCAGATGGTGCGGACCGTCTGGTCCGGCGCCCGTGGGTTCGGTCGGGGCAGCCACACGCTGATCTGGACCTGGTGCGGTACGTGGCGTGGCGGACGGGTGAGTCGCCGGAGCTCCGGGCCGACGCCTCCGTGGTCGAGGCGGGACTGGCACTTCTGGGATCCGCGCGGGAGGAGCTGGACCAGATCGAGGCGGGTCTGGTGTTCGCCGCTCGCGCCGATGGCATGACCTGGCAGGCGATCGGGCAGGCGATGGGGCTGGGATCGGCGCAGGCCGCGCAGCAGCGCGCGGTACGGCGGGGCGGCCGGTGAGCCACCCGTCCTCGCCGGGGCTGTTGGCCCTGCACGGGGTGCGGGTGCTCGGCGGCCCCTCGGTCGAGATGATCGCGAACCGGTTCGACCTGCCTGTGGCTGTGGTGCGTGAGCACCTTCTGGATGCCCAGGCCGTTGGTTGGGTGAGCCGGCACGAGTTCCTCGGCGAGACCTGGTCGCTGACCGATCTCGGTCGCCGGGTGAATGAGCGAATGCTGGCTGAGGAGTTGGCTGCCACCCACACCGCTGGGCTCGTCCGTCAGACACATCGGGAGTTCCTGCCGCTGAACGCCCGCCACGGACAGGCCTGCACCGGCTGGCAACTCACCCCGACCCATGCTGGCCGTTCCGTCGTCAACGACCACACCGACCCGATCCGCGACGACCGGATCCTCGCCGAACTCGAGGACATCGACGGGGAGTTCACCCGCATCACCTCCGGGCTCGCCTCCGCCCTGGCCCGTTTCGACGGCTACGCCCGGGCCCACACTGCAGCGCTGGCCAGAGCCCGCGCCGGCCAGCCCGGGTGGATCGACGCGCCCGACCGGGGCTCCTGCCAACTCGTCTGGATCCAGTTCCACGAAGACCTCCTGGCAACCCTCGGAATCCCCCGGGGAAGCGACACCTGAAGCCAGAAACCACACGCGCGCATCTGCCGCACGGTTGGCGGAGCGGCGTCGATGAATCGCCCCGGCGCTCTTCCGCTGGGCCACCTGGCCCGCCGGCCCGGAGGGCGTGGAAAGCTGCAGTGAGGCAGTGGGTCTCGGAGCCCTGCCCGCGTCCAACAGATCCGAGTCGTGGCCGGGAAGGGACGAGTCTCGACGAGGATCGCGTCAGCGATCCGAGGAATAGACGAGGAGCGCCACGGCCGCGTGCGGCCGGGAAGCGATGGAGTCTCGACGGACGGCGCGTCAGCGGCGTCCGGAATAGAACCGGC
>JAGQUI010000383.1 GCA_020438595.1 Propionibacteriaceae bacterium
CGGAATGGCCCACACCACGCCGCTGAGTGCTCCGACCAGCCTCCCGCCCGGCGCGCTGCATCCGGTTGCTCCCAGCCGGCTCCGGGGGGTGCGGGGACGCCCGGACGCGCTCGCCGTCGGTGTGATCATCTGGCTCGCCAGTGAGTTGATGTTCTTCGCCGCGTTGTTCGCCGCCTACTTCTCGTTGCGCGAGGTGACCAACGCCGCCGCGGCCGGGGCCGGCACCACCTCGATGTGGGAGTGGGGATCAAGTCACCTACTCAACGACTGGTTCGGGATCAGTTTCCCGTGGTTCGCCACGATCAACACCACGATCCTGCTGCTGTCGTCGGTGACCTGCCAGCTCGGTGTGCACGCCGCCGAGAAGGGCCAGGTGCGGCGCAGCGGGTCGCTGGCGAAGGTCGGCGGCTGGGGCCTGCGGGAGTGGTACACGCTCACGTTCGTGATGGGCGCGGTCTTCATCGGCGGCCAGGCGTACGAGTACGCGAACCTGGTCAGCGAGGGTTTCGTGATCTCGGTGAATGCCTACACTTCGGCGTTCTTCCTCGCCACGGGCTTCCACGGGCTGCACGTCATCGGCGGCCTGGTGGCATTTCTGCTTATGTTGGGCCGCACGTACGTTTCCCGCCGTTTCACCCACGAGCAGGCCGTGCATGCGATCGTCACTTCCTACTACTGGCATTTCGTGGACGCGATCTGGGTCGTGCTCTTCGGCGTGCTGTACCTGGTGCGCTGAGACTCCGAGGAGAACACCTGATGAGATTCCCGGCCTCCGCTCCTCGACCGCGGCAGTCGCTGCGCCGCCACCGGGCGGCCCGGCCCCTGCTGCTCGTGCTGAGCCTGTTCCTGGTCGGCGCGGTGTACGCCGCGCTCGCACCGGCGACCAGTTCCTCGGCCGAGGGCGCCGCCGACGCACAACTCATCGCGCAGGGCAAGGACCTGTTCGCGGTGAACTGCGCATCGTGCCACGGGCTGAACGCCGAGGGCCTCGCCCAGCAGGGAGCCCCCGCGCTGACCGACGTCGGTGCCGCGGCCGTCGACTTCCAGGTGCGCACCGGCCGGATGCCGATGGCCAACCCGTACACGCAGGCCCAGGGCAAGAAGAACACGTTCACCGATGACGAGATCGACGCCCTCGCCACCTACGTCGGCAGCCTCGGCACCGGACCGGCCGTCCCCACGGAGGACCAGTACAGCCCGGACGGCCTGTCCGCGGAGGACGTGGCCCGCGGCGGTGATCTGTTCCGCACCAACTGCTCGGCGTGCCACAACTTCAAGGGAGCGGGTGGCGCCCTGCCCAACGGGTACGTCGCGCCGAGCATCGAGAACACCGATCCGGCCCAGATCTGGGAGGCCCTGCGCACCGGTCCCGGCCAGATGCCCGTGTTCGCCGCGGGGGCCATCCCCGACGAGGACGTGAAGTCGATGATCGCCTACGTCGAGCAGGTCAACGCGACCCCGTCCGCCGGCCTCACCCTCGGCGGCCTCGGCCCGGTCTCGGAAGGCTTCTGGGCCTGGGTGATCGGCATCGGGTCGCTCGTGATCGCCGCGGTCTGGATCGCGACCAGGGGGGCGCGCGCATGAGCACGGACATCGACAAGGCACACCACCCGCATGACGAGGTGAGTGCGACCGAGGACGCGCCGGTGCCCGACCCGGGCCACGAGGAGGAGGCGCCGCGGTTCACCGACGTCGACGCCGAGGCCGCCGACCACGCCTACCGGCAGATCGTCGGCATGCTGGCGGCCGTCCCGGTGCTCGTGATCGGGTTCCTGGTGGTCTACTTCGCCGTGCCGCGCGACGCACAACTGGTGATCTTCGGCGCCAACCTCGCGATGCAGACGACGCTGCTCGGCCTCACCGCCGGGCTGGCCGCACTGCTGATCGGCGTCTCGGCGATCCAGTGGGCGCGGGTGCTGATGAGCGACGAGGAGATCGTCGGCGAGCGGCACGGCGCCGCGTCGCCGCCGGAGGCGCGCGAACGCGTCCTCGCCGACCTGGAGACCGGCATCGAGGGTTCGGGCATCCGCCGCCGCAAGCTGATCGGCTCGGGCATGGCCGGTGCGCTGGGCCTGATGGTGCTGCCCGCCGTGGTCAGCCTCGCCGACCTGGGCCCGTGGCCGACCGCGGCCGAACGGGCGAAGACCATCGAGACGACGATCTGGGCCGAGGGCGTCCACCTTGTCAACGACGTCACCTACCGCCGGCTCAAGGCGGACGAGATCGAGGTCGGCCAGCTCGTCAACGCCGAGCCGGAGAACCTGCAGGACCTCGAGGGCACCGCCTACCAGCAGGCCAAGGCGAAGGCCGCGATCATCGTCGTGCGGATGGACCCGAACTCGATCCGGATCCCCGACTCGCGCCAGGACTGGCAGGTGGACGGGATCCTCTGCTACTCGAAGATCTGCACCCACGTCGGCTGCCCGATCAGCCTGTGGGAGCAGCAGACCCACCACCTGCTCTGCCCGTGCCACCAGTCCACGTTCGACCTCGGCAACTCCGGCGTGGTCGTGTTCGGACCGGCCGCGCGGTCGCTGCCCCAGCTGCCGATCACCACCGACGCCGAGGGCTACCTCGTCGCCCGCAGCGGCTTCACCGTCCCGGTGGGACCGAGCTTCTTCGAACGTGACTCGTCGCAGGACTTCGTGGAGGGTGAGGACTGATGGCGAAGCCGGCACGGATCAACCCCTCCTCCCCCGCGATGGAGGTGCGCACCCCGCCCAAGGACGAGGGGCCCAGCAAGCTGGCCGCGCCCGCGAAGTGGGTGGACGACCGGATCGGCCTGGCCAAGCTGCTCGGCAACATCCGCAAGGTGTTCCCCGACCACTGGTCGTTCCTGCTCGGCGAGATCGCGCTGTACTCGTTCGTGATCCTGCTGATCACCGGCGTGTTCCTGACCATCTGGTTCAAGCCGTCGATGGGCGAGGTCGAGTACACCGGAACCTACGAACTGATGCAGGGCGTCCCGATGTCGGAAGCGTTCGCGTCCACGCTGAGCCTGAGCTTCGACATCCGCGGCGGCCTGCTGGTGCGGCAGATCCACCACTGGGCGGCCATGCTTTTCGTGGCCGCCATGACCGCGCACATGCTGCGGGTGTTCTTCACCGGTGCCTTCCGCAAGCCGCGCGAACTGAACTGGCTGATCGGCGTCGGGCTGCTCTCGATCGGCCTGATCGAGGGCTTCGC
>JAGQUI010000384.1 GCA_020438595.1 Propionibacteriaceae bacterium
CGACCCTGCCCGAGGCCGCGTCCCAGGCCAGCCGGACGAGCGTCGGTTTGGCCGCGGTCTGCCGGCAGCCGATGCACGTGCGGACGGGATTCACGTCGCAGGAGTCTAGCGATCCACAGCGGACTCAGGGGCATGTACGGCGCCACGCACATCGACGCCGGGTTGTCTCGCCGCACTGACGAACAAGGAGTTCCATGAAGACCTCAGCACGAATCGGCGCGGGGATCGCCGCGGCGGTCCTCGCCGGCGGCGCCGCCCTCGGCCACGCCGGCGGCGCGCCGGACGGGAACGGCGGCGGCGGGATGGCGGAGGCCCTCGCGAAGGGCCTGGCCGAGAAGCTCGACCTGGACGAGGCGACCGTGCTCGCCGCGCTGCAGCAGGCCATGGGCTCGGCCGGCACCGCACCGACGGCGGGCGCCACCGGGTAGGCCGGCCGGATTCACAGCGAACCGAAGGGCTCGCCCGACGGCCGGCACAGTGAGGTCGGGTTCCGTAGTCTCCGCACAACTTCGGACAGGAGCGGAATGAGCACCAGGACCACCATTGCCATCGGCGTCGGCGCGGCCGTCCTCGCGATCGGCGCGGCCGCCGGCGTGGGCGCCCTCGCGGCCAACCTCGCCGGCGGGCAGGACACCACCGAGCAGGCCGGCTACGACCAGGGTGGCCCCGGCGGCAACGGCAGGGGTGGCGACGGCCAGGGCCGCGGCGGCATGGACACCTCGCAGCTGGCGAGTGCGCTGGCCGAGAAGCTCGGCGTGGACGAGGCGAGGGTCGAGACCGCGCTCGAGGAGGTCATGGCGGCCGATCGTCCCTCGGGCCAGCCGTCCGGGCGGCCGACCGCCCAGCCGAGCGGAGAGCCGGGCAATGGCCGGCAGAACCGGGGCGGGCAGTCCCTCGAAACCATCGCCGAGGGCCTGGCCGAGAAGCTCGACCTCGACGAGGCCACCGTCCTGGCCGCGCTGCAGGACGTGTGGCCGGACCAGGGCGGCCCCGGAGGCGGGCAGCCGTCGGGCCAGCCCACCCAGCGGTAGCTACTCCTCGGCGGTGTCCGAGCGGATGTCGATCCGCCAGCCGGTGAGCCGGGCGGCGAGCCGGGCGTTCTGGCCCTCGCGGCCGATCGCCAGCGACAGCTGGTAATCCGGCACGATCACCCGGGCCGCACGCGCCGTGGCATCGGTGACCGTCACGGTGGTCACCTTGGCCGGGCTCAACGCCTGCGCAACGAACACCTTCGGGTCCTCGGAGTAGTCGATGATGTCGATCTTCTCCTCGTTCAGCTCGTGCATCACCGCGCGCACCCGCTGGCCCATCGGGCCGATGCAGGCACCCTTGGCCGACACGTCGGGGTTGTGGCTGACCACCGCGATCTTCGAGCGGTGACCGGCCTCGCGGGCGATCGCCTTGATCTCGACGATGCCGTGCTCGATCTCCGGCACCTCCATCCGGAACAGCTTGGTGACCAGGTTCGGGTGGGTGCGCGAGACCACGACCTGGGGTCCGCGCAGCTCCCTGCGGACGCTGACCACGTACACGCGCAGCCGCTTGCCGTGACTGTAGTCCTCGCCCGGCACCTGCTCGGCCTGGGGCATGATCGCCTCGATGCTGCCCAGGTCGACCCGGACGGTCCGGGAGTCGCGGTCCTGCTGCACCACGCCGAGCACGATGTCGCCCTCGACGCCGGCGAAGTGGCCGTACTTCTGCTCGTCCTCGGCCTCGCGCAGGCGCTGGAAGATCACCTGCCGGGCCGTGGCGGCGGCGACGCGGCCGAACCCCTCGGGAGTGTGGTCGTACTCGCCGATCTTCTCACCGGCCTCGTCGAGTTCCGGGGCGTGCACGCTCACCTTGCCGGTGCGCCGGTCCACCTCGACCCGGGCCCCCGGAACCGCGCCCGGGGTCTTCTCGTACGCGTTGAGCAGCGCCTCGGACAACGCCTCGAGCAGCACGTCCATGCTGATTTCCTTGTCACGCTCCAGCTGCTTGAGCGCGCTCATGTCGACGTCCACGTCACTCCTCCCCTTCTGCTTCGTCCTCGCCGGCGACCGGGCGGTTCAACTCCACCTGCACCAACGCACGCTGCACGTCGGCCACCGGAATCCGCCGCGTCGCCCCGTCCACGTCCACCTCGACCACCTCGCCGCTGACCCCCCGCACCCGGCCGGTGACCGTGTCGTCGGCGAGGGTGAACTCGACCAGCCGGCCGGTGTTGCGGCGGAAGTGCTTCGCCTCGGTGAGCGGACGGCTCACGCCGCGCGAGGACACCTCGAGGGTGTAGGCACGCCCCTTCGTGACGTCCGCGTCGTCCAGCGCCCGGGACACGTCCCTGGTGGCCTCCGCGATCTGGTCCAGCGACGGGCCGCGGCCGTCCGGGCCGTCACCGTCGAGGAAGACCCGCACCACGGAGCGCTTGCCCGCCGCCATCACCTCGAGCCGGTCGACCTCGAGGGCGTGGGCCGCGACAACCGGAGCGACCAGGGCCTCCAGGTCAGTGGTGTTCATGGCCAGTCCTCGATCCGGTTGTGTGAATGCGGTTGTGCGGGGGTGTCGGGCGTTCCGCCCAAGTCTACCCGCCGACGGCGGCGACGACGCGGTCGACGGCGTCGGCCAGCGGCACCTCCGTGCGTTCCCCGGTGGCCCGGTCGCGCACCTCGACGAGCCCGTCGGCCAGGCCGCGCCCGACCACGACCGAGGTGGGCATGCCCAGGATCTCTGCGTCGGTGAACTTCACCCCCGGGCTGGCCTTGCGGTCGTCCAGCAGGACGCGCACGCCGCGGGCGTCCAGGTCCTCGGCGAGCTTCGTGGCCGCAGCGAGGATCTCGTCGCCCTTGCCGGTGGCGAGCACCTGGACGTCGAACGGCGCGAGCGCCCGGGGCCAGACCAGACCGCGGTCGTCGCAGGTCGCCTCGGCCACGGCCGCCACCGCGCGGGACACCCCGACGCCGTAGGACCCCATGGTCACGGTGACCAGCTTGCCGTTCTCGTCGAGCACCTTCAGGCCGAGCGCGTCGGCGTACTTGCGGCCGAGCTGGAAGATGTGGCCCATCTCGATGCCGCGGGCCAGGCTCAGCGGTCCGGAGCCGTCCGGAGCGGGGTCGCCGTCGCGGATCTCGGCCACGTCGAGGGTGCCGTCGCTGGTGAAGTCCCGGCCGGCGACCACGTCTACGAGGTGGGTGTCGACCACGTTCGCG
>JAGQUI010000385.1 GCA_020438595.1 Propionibacteriaceae bacterium
CAGCTGTTCAACGTCCTTGCCGGGGACATGAGCTTGGTCGGGCCGCGCCCGCAACGCCAGTTTGAGGTGGAGCAGTATGACCACGTGGCCCATCGGCGGCTGACCGTGCGGCCCGGCATGACCGGCCTCTGGCAGGTCAGTGGTCGATCACGCCTGTCCTATGCCGAGGCCATCGAGTTGGACCAGCACTACGTCGAGAACTGGTCGATGATGGCTGACGTCATCATCCTGTGGAAGACCTTCCGGGCCGTCGTCACCTCGGACGGAGCATGGTGATCGAGGGGTCTGCAGCAGGCCCGACTCGGCCCGGTCGGATCCTGGTCGCCCACGAATGGTTGGAACGCATCGGGGGTTCGGAGAACGCCCTCGCCCAGATCCTGGCGAGCTTCCCCGACGCCCGCCTGGCCTGCCTGTGGAACAACGCGCCCGACCGCTTTCCCCGGGCCGAGGAGACATGGCTGGCACGCACTCCGATGCGACGATCGAAAGCCGGCACTCTGCCGCTCATGCACGCCACCTGGCAGCGTGTCCCGCTGACCAACGTGGAGACTGTTGTGGCGTCGTCGCACGCGATGGCCCACCATCTGGCTGGCCGGGCAGCTCGTGAGGGGTTGCACGCGTTCGCCTACGTGTACTCCCCGCCGCGCTACCTGTGGGCGGCAGACCTCGACGAACGCGGGCGCAGTGCCCTCGCCCGACTCGGTGGAGGTCCGATGCGACGGGTCGATCGCCTCGGCGTCGATCCGCGTGTTCGCTACATCGCGATCAGCGCCTTTGTCGCCGAACGAATGCGCAGGACATGGGGCGTCGACGCCGAGATCGTGCACCCCCCGGTGGACACCGCACGCCTCCTGTCGAACACGGACTGGTCCGAGCACCTCACCGAGCAGGAACAGAGTGCCCTGGCCGGACTTTCCTCGGACTTCGTGTTGGGTGCCTCCCGACTGGTGGCGTACAAACGGCTCGACGTGGCCATGCGCGTCGGCGAGATCCTCGACCTGCCCGTGGTCATCGCAGGTGATGGTCCGATCGAAGCCGACCTGCGCCGGCAGGCCCAGTCGCTCTCGGTTCCAGTGCACTTCTTAGGTCGCGTGAGCGATTCCTTGCTCTACACGTTGTACCAACGAACCAGGTTGTTCGTCTTCATGCCGATCGAGGACTTCGGCATCATGCCGGTCGAGGCGATGGCGCTCGGCGCGCCCACCTTGCTCCGGAACACCGGTGGCACTCGGGAGATTGCCGGAATGGTCGGAGCCGGAGTCTGCGCCGACCCCGACGACCCGGTGGGACTCGCCGCGCGGGCACGGATCGCGGTGGACGCCCCCGTGCCGATGCCCTCTACCGTCTCCGGGACCTTCTCCCACGAACGATTCAGATCCGAATTCCGGCGGGTGATCTCGAACTGACACGGCGCCAATGGACGCCGCGGCAGGCAGGGATCAGAAGCCGAGCCGCGATCGCAGCCTTCGGCGCAGGTCCGGGGAGCGCGCCTCGGTGAGCCACCACCAGATCCAACTGGCGACGTTGGCGATGATGAAGCCGGGCACGAGCAGGCCGAAGCCTGACAGGTGCGGCAGCACACTGGCCATCCACACGAGCACCGAGAAGTGGATGAGGTACAGCGAATACGAATACTTGGCCAGAAAGGTGGCCGCAGCGCGAGATCGACTCGCAGGGGCCGGTTCCCACAGGCGGTGAGCAGTCATGAGCACGAGCCCCGTGCCGAGGACCACCGGCACCGAATACACGCTCCCTGCGGAGATCGCCAGGGTGATCCCGATGAGGGCCAGTCCGCTCGCAAAGGTCACCAGATGGAGGGTGCGGCGTGCAGACAGGCGATCCTCCCACCAGGCATAGGCAAAACCGATCAGCCAGCCCAGACCCAGGAAGTTCCCGCCCGCCGCGAAACCGACGACACTGAGCATGGCAAAAGCGGTGAGCAGAGCCAGCGCGAGGCGGGCGGCTCTTCTTCCCGCACCCCACAGGACGAGCGCCACCGTGCCGCCGAACGCCAAGTAGATCCACCACTCGTAACCGACCGTCCACCACGGTGCGGCCGAACCGAGAGAACGGCGATTCAGGTCCGCACCCAGAACCGTACCCATCCCTCGGATGACTGCGTTGTCCTGGAGGAGGAAGACGTTGGCCAAGATCGACCCCGCATCGTGGCGCACCTCGACGAAGCGTGACCAGAGCGTGGGTCCGAGGACCAGCCGGTCCAGGACGAGCACGAGGGGAATCGCCGGCAGCAACGGGGTGAGAATGCGGGCGGCTCGGTCCAGGGCGTAGGTCCGGAAGACGTATCGACCCGCTCGGGTGCGTCCGCGGACCGACCGGGTGATGACGTATCCCGACAAGACGAGGAAGACGACGACGGCATACGACTGGACCTGGAAGAGTTCGGGCCGTGCCCCCCATCGGTGTCCGGGCATCGGCCGGGCCCAGAACCCGGGAAAGGACATCACCATGAGGTGTCCGATGACCACGAGTTGCGCTGAGACGCCACGCGCGAGGTCGAGCAGCGTCGCGTGCTTCGTCGGTCCGTCGGTGGCCACTGGAGCGAGCGCGCCCCCACCCGCGAGGCCGGACATCGTCAACGAACGCGCCCGGGGCGCGAAGATCTTGTCGTGGTGCGAACGCTGGGTCGGCGGTTGAACCACGCGATCCGGGCCCTGCTGTGCGGCAGGTGCCCGCGGACCCGGGTCGATTCGTCCTTCACGGGGCAGCACTGTACACACGCGGCGTGACCCGGTTTCGGCACCTCAGGGCGCAGACCCCTCGGGGTTTGCGGCGGGCCGCCGCGACAGGGCCTTGGCCACGGAACGGCATCCGAGGGCCCCGGCAACGGCGCCGATGAGGATGCGGACAGTCAGAGCCTCCGGCCCGTCCACGGGCATCTGGGCAAGGAGCAGGATCCCCAGGCACAGGCCTCCCATGGCGAGCGCGACCTTCGGGGTGGCCCAAGCGACGGTCGACCTGCCGCCGATGGCTCGCCAGGCCACCCCAGCAGCCACCCCGTAGCTCACGATGGTTGACGCCGCTGCACCGACCAGACCGACGGTGGGGACCAACGCGAGGTTGGCGGCGAGGTTGGCCAGGACCGCGAGGACGGTCGCCTTCGCGATGGTGGAGGTGCGTTCAAGGCTGAGCAGGCCGATGGTCATCCCCGAATA
>JAGQUI010000386.1 GCA_020438595.1 Propionibacteriaceae bacterium
GGCGTGCTGGTGATCGCGTTCTTCACCATCGGGCAGGCCGTGCAGGTGCTGATGGCGGACGCCGACCCGCGCCGGGTGCTGTTCGCGTCCCTGGTCTCCTACGCCGTCCGGATCGGTGCCCTGGCCGCCCTGCTCGGCGTCGCGCTGGCCAACCGCGAGCGCCTCGCCGGGCTCGAACCGACTGCCGTGGCCGTGTCGACGATTGTGGTCGTGGTGGGCTGGCTGGCCGGGGAGATCCGCACTTTCATGCGGCTCCGGATCCCCGTTTTCGACGAGAGTGAACACCCGCTGGACTCCCGCTAGGCAAGTGGTTATCTGCGCGCAATCCGGCTGGTAAGGTGCGGAGGACCATGGGTGAGCAGAGCGGAATGGACGCAGGGTTGCGCGTCCTCAGCATCCTGGTTTCAGGGCTGATCTTCTACGGAGGACTGGGCTGGATCCTGGACAGCTGGCTGCAGACCTCGTGGTGCCTGCCTGTGGGAATCTTCGTCGGCGCGGCTGCCGGCGTCTACATGGTCATCGCACGGTACGGACGACCCGCTTGATCGACGGACAGGAGAGTGCATGCCCGGCCCGACCGGACTGCTGATCCCGCTGGAATGGGCGGTTTGCCTCGGCGAACCGGCGGGACACGAGGTGGAGGGATCCCCGACGGGCTTCCCGCCCGGCGTGGAGAGCTTCTGCTCCCGGCCGATCTTCCCTGCGCTCGGCGAGGACTGGGCCTGGCTGAACAACCACCTCGTCCAGGCGATCATCGGTGCCGCCATCGTGATCGCGTTCTGGCTGTGGATGGCGCACGGGCAGAAGATCGTGCCCGGCCGCAAGCAGTTCCTGGGCGAGTCGTTGTACAACGTGCTCCGCAATTCGGTCGCCCGCGACATCGTCGGCCACGACTACCAGCGCTTCGTGGGCTACCTCGTCGCCCTGTTCAGCTTCATCCTGGTGAACAACCTGTTCGGGGAGTTCTTCCTGTTCATGTTCCCGACCTTCTCCAAGATCGGCTTCGCCTGGGGCCTCGCGCTGCTCAGCTGGCTGCTCTACAACGGGGTCGGAGTCGCCAAGTGGGGCCTGCTCGGCTACCTCAAGCGCAGCACGATCCCCGCCGGGGTGCCGAAGGCACTGTGGTTCCTGATCATCCCCCTGGAGTTCCTGTCCAACTTCATCGTCCGGCCGATCACGCTCGGCCTGCGTCTCTTCGCCAACCTCTTCGCCGGACACCTCGTGGTGCTGGTCTTCGTGATCGGCGGCACCCTGCTGCTGGAGAGCGGGCAGCTGGGGCTGATGGCCGCCGGCAGCGTCTCGCTGATCTTCAGCTTCGCGATCTTCGGGCTGGAGATCTTCGTCGGCGTCCTGCAGGCCTACATCTTCACCGTCCTCACCGCCCAATACGTCTCCTCGGCGATCGCCGAGGAACACTGAGCAACGCCAAGTAACCCTCGAAAGGAAAGCGCCCATGCTCCCCCTGGAAGTCATCATGAACGGCTCCCTGAACATGCTCGGCTACGGTCTGGCGACGCTCGGTCCGGCCCTCGGCGTGGCCTGGATCTTCTCCTCGGTGATCACCGGCACCGCCCGGCAGCCCGAGGCCCGTGGCGCGATGCTGAGCACCGCCTGGATCGGCTTCGCCGTGGTTGAGGCGCTCGCGATCATCGGCATCGCGCTCGCCTTCGTGCTCTGAGGCCGGCGCGAATGTTCACCCTCGAGGTCGACTTCGGGCCGCTGCTGCCCGAGCACCTCTCCGAGCTGATCGCCGGCGTCGTCCTCTTCCTGCTGATCTGGCTGGTGGTGGCGAAGAAGGTGGTGCCGGTGTTCGAGAAGACGTACGCCGAGCGCACTGCCGAGATCAGCGGTGGCATCGAGAAGGCCGAGGCCGCCCAGGCCGAGGCCGCTGCCGCGCTGGCCGAGTACCAGGCGCAGCTGGCGACCGCTCGTGAGGAAGCCGGGAGGATCCGCGAGGAGGCGAAGGCGCAGGCAGTGACCATCGCCGCGGAGATCCGGGCGCAGGCCCAGGCCGACTCCGCCCGGCTCGTCGCCTCGGCCAAGGCCCAGATCGAGGCCGAGCGGGCCCAGGTGATCAGCCAGCTGCGCGGCGAGGTGGGCGGCCTGGCCACCCAGCTCGCCGGACGGATCGTCGGGGAGTCGCTGGAGGACGACGAGCGCGCCCGCCGTAGCGTCGAGCGCTTCATCGCCGAACTCGAGTCCGAGTCCGTGCCGGAGAAGGCATGAGCGCCGCCGCCGAGGCCCGGCTGTCCGAGCTCGACCGGGCGCTGGACGCCCAGGACGCGAGCCCGGAACTGGCAGCCGAGCTGTTCTCGGTGGCAGACCTGCTCGGCGGGCAGGTCTCGCTGCGCAACGCGCTGGCCGATCCGACCGTGCCGGACGACCGGCGCCGCGAGCTGGCCGACCGCGTGTTCGGGTCGCGCCTGGGCAAGTCCGCCGCAGCGGTGGTGGGCACCGCGGCCGGCCTGCGCTGGGGCACCGCGTCGGGCTTCGTGGCGGCGATCGACCGGCAGGGAGTGCGGGCACTGTTCGCGCACGCGCTCGCCGTCGGGACGCTGGACACCGTGGAGGACGAACTGTTCCGGTTCACCCGCACCGTGATCGGGGACTCCCCGCTGCGCCAGGTGGTGGACGACCGCACGGCACCGGTGGCGGCCCGGCAGCAGTTGGTCGACGACCTGCTCAGCGGGCGCGCCGACCCGGACACGCTGGCGCTGGCCCGGCGGGCAGTGGCCAGGGCGACGGTCTCGTTCGAGGCGACCGCGGAGGCCTACCTCGGCCTGGCCGCGGCGATCCGGCAGCGCGCCGTGGCGACCGTGACGGTCGCGCGTCCGCTCACCGGAGCACACAGGCAGCGGCTGCAGGCCGTGATCGAGCGGCAACTGGGCCGGCAGGTGAGCCTCCAGGTCGTCGTCGACCCCTCGGTACTCGGCGGAGCCCGGGTACAGGTGGGCGACGAGGTGATCGAGGGCACCGTCGCGGGACGCCTGGCCGCTGCAAGCAAGCAACTCACCCAGTAGATCGAAAGCAGAAGGTGCACAAATGGCGGAACTGACCATCAGCCCCGAGGAGATCCGGGACGCGCTGGACAAGTTCGTGTCCAACTTCAACCCGGACGCCGCGTCCAGGGACGAGGTGGGCACCGTGGTGACCTCCGGCGACGGCATC
>JAGQUI010000387.1 GCA_020438595.1 Propionibacteriaceae bacterium
GCATGGCGTCGACCAGCGTGGTCTTGCCGTGGTCGACGTGGGCGATGATGGCGACGTTGCGCAGGTCTGCGCGTGCGGGCATGCGGGCTCTCCGGATCGTGAGGGAACCGGTGAAGTCTATCGCCCCGCGACCCTGACCTCGGCGTCGTGGCTGCTGCGCTACCGCGGTTCGGTCGGGCTCTGCGGGGCGTGGCCGTGCGCCATGGCGTCCAGCATGTCCCGCCGGATCCCGGCGCCGGTGGTCAGGCGCGCGTGCGAGCGGGAGTAGAGGAAGTAGATGGCGAACCCGATGGCCAGCCAGACAAGGAACCGCAGCCAGGTCTCCACCGACAGGTTCAGCATCAGGTAGCCGCAGATCAGTGCCGACAGGATCGGCAGCACCGGCGAGAACGGGACGGTGAATGCCCGCTTCAGGTCCGGCCGCTTCCTCCGCAGCACCACCACCCCGATCGAGACGAGCACGAACGCGCTCAGCGTCCCGATGTTCACCATCTCCTCGAGCAGCCCGACCGGGGTCAGCCCCGCGACCAGGGTGACCACGATCATCACGATCAGGGTGATCAGCCACGGGGTGCGGTACTTCGGGTGCACCTTCGCCAGCCCCATCGGCAGCAGCGCGTCGCGGCACATCGCGAAGATCAGCCGGCTGGCGCCGATCATCAGGGTGAGCACCACGGTGGTCAGGCCGGCCACCGCACCGGCGGAGATCAGCGTGGCCATCCACGCCTGCCCGTGGTAGGCGAACGCGTTGGCGAGCGCCGCGCTCGGGTCGAGCTGGTCGTAGGGCACCATCCCGGTCACCACCAGAGCGACCGCGCAGTACAGCACGGTGCAGATGACCAGGGACGCGATGATGCCGATCGGCAGGTCGCGCTGGGGGTTCTTCGTCTCCTCCGCGGTCGTGGCCACGACGTCGAAGCCGATGTAGGCGAAGAACACCAGTGCCGCGCCGGCCAGGATGCCGCCGACACCGAACGTGGACGGGGCGGCCCCGGTGAGGAACTGCAGCAGCGGCTGCACGGCCCAGTCCGCGCTGTGCGTGGCCACCGGGGGAGCGGCGGGCGGGATGAACGGGGTGTAGTTGGCCGGGTCGATGAATCCGATGCCGGCGAAGATCACGAACAAGACGATGAACAGCTTCACGCCGACCAGGGCGAGATTGACCCGCAACGACTCCTTGATCCCGACGGTGACCAGGACGCCGAGCACGAGCACGAGCAGCATGGCGGGCACGTCCACCGCACCGCCGTAGCTGATCGCCTCCGGCAGCGCGATGCCGAACTTGTTCAGGAACGAGCCGAGGTAGGCACTCCACCCCTGCGCCACGACGGAGGCGCCGAGGAACATCTCCAGGATCAGGTCCCAGCCGATGATCCAGGCGAAGATCTCACCGAGGGAGGCGTAGGAGAAGGTGTAGGCCGAGCCCGACACCGGCACCGTGGACGCGAACTCCGCGTAGCACATCGCGGCCAGGGCGCAGCAGATCGCGGCGACCACGAAGCTGATCACGATGGACGGGCCGGCCACGTCGTGCGCGGCGCGTCCGGTGAGGGTGAAGATGCCCGCCCCGATCACCACGCCGACGCCGAACACGGTCAGGTCGAGGGCACCCAGCGACTTCTTCAGCTGGTACTCGGGTTCGTCGGTGTCGGCGATCGACTGCTCGATCGACTTGGTGCGCAGCAGGCTCATCGGTACTTCTCCGGGTGTGGGGCCGCATCGACGCGACCGGGGCAACCGGACGAACCTACTCCCGACCCGCAGACCGCCGATCCCGCGGTCAGCATTCGAACCGGCACACAATGGGCGGGAGTCCGGGGCACACCATCCCCGCGCGGTACGCTCGCACCACCTGGCAGGGACGGAGGCACTGTGGGCGATTTCCTGAGTTCGTTGTGGCGGGCCATCGTCGGTGTGTGGAGTCTGGACAGCTCCATGGCGGAGTGGTTCCGGTCCAACCCGCAGTCGCTGGAGATCTCGATCACGATCGCCATGCTGGCCGGCATCTCCACGCTGCTCGGCAACAGCGTCGTGCTGTTCTGGAACCGGATCCGCGGCTGGCGGTTCGGGGTGAGCCTCGTCTTCAACGGGGTGTCGATGGTGGCGCTCTTCGTCGTCCAGGCCGTGGTGATCGCGCTGATCGGCTACCTGTTCACCGGTGACCGGCTGACCTTCTTCCAGGCCGCCCGGGCGGTCATGCTGGCCACCGCCCCGCTGCTGTTCGGCTTCCTTGAACTCGCCCCCTACCTCGGCCCGGGGATCGCCCGCATCCTGCAGGTCTGGAGCCTGCTGGCGCTGTGGACGATCGTCGCGGTCGTCTACCAGGTGGGCTACTGGGACGCCCTCCTGATCACCGCCGTGGGCTGGGGAGTGATGCAGGGCCTGTCCTGGGCGCTGGCCAGACCCCTGAGCGCCCTCGGCAACGGGATCTGGAAGGCGCTCTCCGGGAACCCGACCCTGCTCACGGCGCAGGACATCCTCTCCGGCCACCAGTTCATGCCGGTCGAGTTCGACTTCGACGTCCCCGCGATCGAGGGGGACGCCGAATGATGATCTTCGTGACGCTGCTGATCGGCGTCCTCGTCCTGGTCCTGGTGGTCATGGCGATGGGTCCGCTGGAGTCCCTGGGCTGGTGGTCGGACAAGGGCGCGGAGAAGGCCGCCGCGACCATCGAGCAGCTCCGCGAGGAGCACGAGAAGGCGCACGAGAAGCCGTCCTGCTCCCGCTACGTCGTCTACCTGTCCGGGATCGGTGCGATCGACGGGGAGTCGCGGCCGCCCGAGGAGGAGCCGTTCATCGCGGCGATCCGGGCCGGGACGCCGGACGCCTGCCTGATCACCGACGTGTTCCCCTACTCGGTGAGCAACCAGGGCCTGACCGCGCAGCGGCCGCTGTCGCGGCTGTGGAAGAAGATCGAGCAGGCCCGGTTCAAGAACCCCGAGGCGATGCTCGCGATGCTGGTGAACCTGCGCAACGCCATCCAGTTGTTCGTCAGCGCCGACCGCCGCTACGGCCCCACCTACAACATCGGTACCGCCCAGCAGGTGCTCGAGTCGCTGCTGCGGCACGGCTACCGGCTCGGCAGCGGTGTCCCCGTGACCCTGGTCGGCTGGAGCGGCGGCGCCCAGATCTCTGTGGGGGCGGCCTGGT
>JAGQUI010000388.1 GCA_020438595.1 Propionibacteriaceae bacterium
AACCACAGGCTCAACAGGCCGGACGCGCCCTACTTGGCGCGGAGGGCCGCACGGTGGCGCCAGGCCCAGGCCATGCTGAGCAGATAGCCGATCGGCAACAGCACCAGGGAGACGAACAAGGCTTGCTGGGGCCATCGCGAGCCCTCGCCCTGGTCGTCGAGGCCCAGGGCCATCGCGGTGATGCCGTTGCGGAGCCGGGACGTCTCCCCGAAGCCGATGCCGCTGCCGCCATTGACCAGCACCACGACCGCCTCCCGTTCGTCGGGCAGCATCGTCGCGAGCGACTCGAACCCGGGAGTGGAGCCCGAGTGCCACACGGTGCCCCTCCCGGCATCCACGAACCAGCCGAACCCGTAGAACGGCGAGGTGCCGCCGGCGGGTCGCATCATCGCGGCCTTGCCGTCGGCGCTGAGCACGTCATCGGTACCGTTCATCATCACCTGCAGGTAGCGGGCCAGATCCGCCGCGCTCGCGACCACGCCGCCCGCCGGGGCCATGCCGCGGCTGGTCGCGTTGTCCGCGAGGGGACGCCTGGTACCGAACCACGGCGTGTGGCCCGTGGCCATGGCGAGGTGGACCTGCCCGTCGGACACGAAGCTGTGCCGCATGCCGAGGGGCTCCAGGATGTGGGCGGTGACGTAGGCCTGGTAGTCCTGCCCGCTCACGACCTCGATCAGGCGGCCCAGCACCAGGTAGTTCGCGTTCGAGTACTCCCAGGCCTCGCCGGGCGGGTGCGCCAGCGCCTCTCCCGAGAGCCGGTCGACGCGGCGCGCGAGTTCGTCGGGCCCGCCACCCACGTCCGTGTGGGAGGCGTTTCCCTGCAGCGTGGAGTAGCCGCTGGTGTGGGTGAGCAACTGCCGGATCGTGGCGGTGCCGGCGGGCTGCGCGGAGAAGCGGTCGAGGTAGTGCGAGACTGCGGTGTCCAGGTCGATCCTGCCCGCCTCGACCAGTTGCATCACGGCCAGCGCCGTGAAGCTCTTGGAGATCGAGCCGATCACGAACGGAGTGTCCGGCGCGACGCGCTCGGCGCTCCCCATCCTGACCACCCCTCGTGTACCGACAGAGGCCACCTCGCCGTGCGCCACGACAGCCCAGGCGAGACCGGGCACGCCGGACGCGGGCAGTTCGGCGTCGACAGTGTCCTCCAGCGGGTCGCCCGAGGCCTGCGCCGGAATGCTCACGAGGCCGAGCGCCCCCAGGCACAGGGCGAGGGCGAGGATGGTCAGGAGTCGCCCCATCCGCTCACCTCCGGCTCCACGCGGATCATCCACCATAACCCGGCCCCGACAGGGAGGGTTCGACGAACAGGCCCTCGAGTTCGATCCGCCCGTCGTCCCGGTCCGCAACGGCGAAGAAGCCGAGGACGATCCCTCGCTTGCTCGCGTTCGCCCGCGGCGTCGGCACAGGCTCACCCGGTGGCTACTGGTGTGTGTCGCGTACCCTGACAACCCACAGGGCTGTCCTCCCGATCGGCGGGCACTGCAGGCGACCGGCTCGACGGCGGGCTCGCCGTCGCCGGCCTCACCGGGTCGTCGCCGGGGGCGGCCCGCGGAGGAGGGAGGTGAAGAGTGAGCCAGTACGCCGACCTGTTCGTGGCCATCGCCGAGATCGCGGGCGTGTTCGTGGGTTTCGCCGCGCTGATCGGCGTCGCTCGTCGCGGCGACGTCACGACCGCCCAGCTGGGCCAGATCCGAGCCGTGGTCAGTCTCGGTCTGGTCGTCGTGGTCGCCGCGCTCGTGCCGGTCGGACTCGGGCTCTACGGCCTCCCGGATCGTGCCTTGTGGACGATCAGCGGGCTGATCTTCCTGGCGCTCGTGTGGACAGTCATCATCCTGTCCTTGCGAGCCCGGGAGAACCGTCAACTGGTGGTCAGCCAGGCACGGACCAGCCCCGTGGCGGCCGCCTTCTTCTGGGTCCTGCTCGAGCTGCCGATCCAGGTGCCCCTGCTGCTCGCCATCCTGGGGATCTTCCCCGGCCTGGGGCCGGCGTTCTACCTGACCGCACTCGCATTCAACCTCTTCGAAGCCGCCTTCGTCCTCGCGCTCCTCGTCTACGCGCAGGTCAGCGACCCGGCACAGTAAGACTCACCGGCCACCTCCGGGGCGCCAGTTGGGCCTGAGGCGGCGAGCGGAGGCGTCTCAGGTGGTCTCGAAGAGGTAGGCGAAGGCGGGACGGGTGTAGGCGATGCCGCGCCCGCTGCGTCGGATCCGGTCGGGGTCGGCGGTCTCGGGCCGCTTGGGGATGAGGTAGTCGGTGAGGCGGTTCGTGATCACGCGGTAGCGGTCGTCGCGGTGGTGCGCGACAGCGACGAGCCGCAGCGTCGGGTCGAGGGCGGCGAGGCTCGCATCGCCGTGGCTGGCGTTCGCGAGCAACCACCCACCGGGCCGCAGGTAGCGCCGGCAGTGGTCCCAGACCGGACCGGCGAACAGGGAGATCACCAGGTCCATGCTGGCGTCGGGGACGTCGAGCGGACGGGTGTAGTCCGCGGCGAGGAAGTCCACCCGGGTCCCGGCACTCGGAGGCGTGCGCCCGGCCAGTTCGGCCCTTGCCCGTGCGGGGTCGGCGAAGTACCGCGCGGCCCGGACGTCGGTGTCCACGTACGTGACGCTGGGGATGGCGGTGGACGGGGACAGGTCGACGTAGCTGCCCGGGTAGAGGGCGCGCCGGATCGGCCAGGTGTCGGCGATCGCACCGAACAGCCCGGAACGGTCGCCGATGGATTCCCGGTACTGCGTCCAGGTCACGCGCCGCGCCATGGCCCCATCCCACCACACGCGTGCGACGAGGCGGACGAACCGGCGCGGCCCGCTGGGCGGCAGGGTGCGGTCGAGACCCGGTGGACTTGCTCCGCGGGGACGTTCGAGCCGGTGATCGTGCCGAAGGGGAGACGACGCCTCGAGGGGGTGGATCGGATCGTGTCGTCGTTGACCGCCCGGGGCCTGCGACCGGCGAGATCTCAGCCCATTTCGCCGAGGTGCACCGAGTCGATCCGGCAGGCCCGCGCCGAGGGCATCGCGGCGGGCCCGGACAGCCTCGAATGGTGACCGGCTGACGGCTGGTGTGCTCCACGGGGGCCCAGAAGGACGCCAAGAAAGCCGGCTGCGTCCGGCCTGGAGCGCAAGACCCGGGAAGCTGCT
>JAGQUI010000389.1 GCA_020438595.1 Propionibacteriaceae bacterium
TGCGGGCGTCGCGTCCCACGAGCACGCGGTAGGAGCCCTTCTGCATGCCCTTGATGATGATCTCGGCCGCCTCCTGGGGCGGCAGTATCTTCTGGTTGGCCACGTTGTCGTTCGCACCGGCCACGGCCGGGGCGTGCACGCCGCTGTTCTCGGTGATGCTGGTCGCCACCGCGCCGGGGAACACCACGGTGACCCGCACCGGGGTGCCACGCAGTTCGGCGTGCAGGCCCTCGGTGAGCAGCTTGACCGCGGCCTTGGACGCCCCGTAGACGGTCTGGCCGGGGACGGGGATGAACGCGCCCATGCTGGACACGTTCACCAGGGCGGCGGACGGCCGCTTCAGCAGGTGCGGCAGGAACGCCTGGACCATGTTCACCACGCCCCAGAAGTTCACCTGCACCACCCGGTCGATGTCGGCGTAGTCGAGGTCGGAGAAGTGGACGAACTTCTGGATGATCCCGGCCACGTTGAGCAGCCCGTCCACCGGACCGTGAGCCTTGATCACCTCGTCCGGCAGCGCAACGACGGCCGCCTCGTCGGTCACGTTCACCGCATGCGTGCTGAGCCGGTCGGCGTCCCGTCCGGCGGCCTCGGCCGTGCCTGCCAGCCGCTCGGCGCTGAGATCCACCGCGGCGACGCGCGCCCCGCGACGCAGCAGCCCCAGCACCACCTCACGGCCGATCCCGCTGCCGCCACCGGTGACGACGAACACCCTGCCCACGATCTCCACGTCCGGGCCTCCTCTCAGTTCCCGACGCCGGCAAGGTGCCTGCCTGCGACGTAGCCGAACACTGCGGCCGGGCCCAGCGTGGAACCGGGACCGGGGTAGGTGCGTCCCATCACGGACGCCGAGTTGTTGCCGGCGGCGTACAGCCCCTCGATCACCGAGCCGTCCTCGCGCAGCACCCGGGCGTACTCGTCGGTGAGCAACCCGCCCTTGGTACCGAGGTCGCCCGGCACCACCTGGACGGCAGTGAACGGCCCCTTCTCCAGCGGGCCCAGGTTCGGGTTCGGGCGCACCAGCGGATCGCCGTAGTAGCGGTCGTAGGCGGAGTTGCCCCGGCCGAAGTCCCCGTCCACGCCCGCGCGGGCGAACCCGTTGAACCGCTCCACGCTCGCCTGCAGCCGTACCGGGTCGATACCGATCCGCAGCGCGAGGTCGGCCAGCGTCGGGGCCTTGACCATGGTTCCGGCCTCGGTCATCGCCTGCACGGCTCGCGGGTCGAGCGCGTAGGAACGCAGGTAGCGGCGCGCATGCCGGGCGTCGGTGATCATCCAGCACATGCCCGGTGTGGTCTCGAAGTGCTCGAGCATGTGGTGACCGAGGTCGACGTAGGACTCGGACTCGTTGGCGAACCGGTCGCCGTTGGCGTCGACGATGATCGCGTACGGCATCGAACGCTCGCTGACCAGGAACCCCGCCGACCCTCCGCCGACGGGCGGGATCGACCCGCCCCACCAGGCGTCGTCCATCAGGTCGACCGCGGCACCGATCTGCTGGCCCGCCTGGATCGCCGTGCCCAGGTTGCCCCGGGACCCGGAAGAGGCTGAGCCGTCCACACGCTGGTAGCGCTCGCGCCACGCGGCGTTGTGGTCGAACCCGCCGCCGCCGAGCACGACGCCCCGCTCGGCCCGGATCCAGCGTTCGTGGGCGTCCCCGCCGGCGCGGACGCCGACCACGCGACCGTCCTCGGTGAGCAGCTCCTCGACGGGCGTTGACAGGCGCACCTGGACGCCGAGCTTCAGCGCGACGTCCAGCAACGCCGCGGTGACCGCGGCCCCCATCCCGACCGCCTGGCGGCGCCGCGCCGCCGATCCCAGCACGCGGAACACCACCCGTGCGCCGCGGGCGAACCCGCCGGGGGTGGACCACGCCCGCGAGAGCAGCCAGAAGTCGTCGGTCTTCACCGGCGCCGGCACCCCGTCCTGACCCCGTGAGGTATCCCACCAGCCGTTGATCCGCCGCACGTCGAACGGTTCGACCTCGACTGCGCGCCCGACCTTGCCGCCGGGCAACTCGGGGTAGTAGTCGGGGTAGTCGGCGGCCCGGGCGAACCGGACGCCGAGTCGCTCGGCCAGGTCGACGAAGCCGGCGACACCGTCGACGAAGGCCTCCTTCCGGGCCCGGGAGGTGGCCGGCCCGGCGTCCCCCACGGTCTGCTCCAGATAGGTGAGCGCCTCCTCACGGGAATCGCCGGCCGCATCGCGCTGCATCAACGGGTTGTTCGGCAGCCACAGGCCGCCGCCCGACATCGCACTGCTGCCGCCCCACCGGTCCGTGCTCTCCAGCATCAGCACGCGCAGACCCGCGTCCGCCGCCGTGATCGCCGCGGAGAGCGCGGCCACGCCTGTGCCGGCGACCACGACGTCGAAGGTCTCGTCCCACATGGCACCCATGACCAGTCCTCCCAACCGGACACTGTTGTCCGGATCTAGAATACCCAGCATGCCCGCCACCCCCCGCCCGCACAACCGGGGACCTGCGGCCGCCGCGGGGAACCGCGCCTCGATCCTCGCCGCGGCGCGGAAGCTGTTCGCCGAAAAGGGCTACCGCGTGCCGCTCAACGCCGTCGCGCGGGAGGCCGGCGTCGGCCAGGGCGTGCTGTACCGGCACTTCCCGGACCGGCTTGCGCTCGCCTTCGCGGTGTTCGCCGACAACTTCACCGAACTGGAGCGGCTGGCCACCGCGGTGCCCGGGCCGGAGTGCTTCGGGTTGCTCTGGCGCCAACTGGTGGCCTACACGGTCGAGTCCAGTGCTTTCGTCGAACTCGTCATCGAGGCCCGACCAGAACCGTCCGGCGTGATCAGCGAGGAGCGCTTCGAGGCACTCGTCGCCGCTCCGCTCGCCCGCGCGCAGGCAGCCGGGCTGGCCGACCCGGCCTGGACCCCGCACGACATCCTTCTGCTGGAGCACATGGTGTACGGCGTTGTGATTGCGCACCCCGATCCCGAGGAGGCCCGCGACGCCGTCCACCGCGCTCTGGCCCTGCTCGACCCACGGCTCAGCCCGTCCTGACCGCTCAGCCGGGTTCCCCGCGGACGGCCACGGCCGGCGGCCGGTCACCGCGGATCGAGGCCACCATGTCGGCCACCTGGCGAGTGGCGGCCACGTCGTGGGCGCGGAAGACGAC
>JAGQUI010000038.1 GCA_020438595.1 Propionibacteriaceae bacterium
GGCCAGAACGCGATCGGCCGCCGGCTCGGCCGCTCATAAGCTGCCTGAAGCGGCCACAACCTCACGATCATGCCGCGAGCAGTGTGGACTGATGCGCCGTCGAGTCCGGCCGTGGTGCGCGTGAGTGGTGGGGCTCGGTTCCGGTGCGACGATATCTGCGTGGATTCCGGAGCCGATGGCGACAGCCTGAACAAGGTGATGCTGGCGCGCACCACGGGTGAGCCCATCCGGTTTCATGGGCTTGAGCAGGAACTTGCCGGCGATGCCTTCGAGATGGCACTTGAGGAGTTCCTCGCGCTTGATCGGGGATACCTCGAACTCAGGCTCTCCGGACAGGACTACCCGAGGCTCACGATGGGGGTTCGGCAGCCAACTCGCTGTGATCGACTGCTTCCGTTCACAAGACCAGATGGCACTGTTGTACGGAGACGGGTCAAGGGAGGCTGACGAGGTCGTGCACGTTCCGGTGTACGACGAATTCGCAAGCTTCACTGGCGCGTTCGCAATGACGCTGGCCCGAGCGCGGGAGACGTTGCTTCGCTTCGCACGCGGAACGCCTATCACCGCTCTCGGGCAATGGTTCGAACTGTAACGCTGCCGGCAGACTACGAGTCAGCCCCCGCACTAACTCCAAGGCGGTCCGGGCACGACACCAGGCCCCGACGGCACAATCTCCCATTGGCGTCGCGTCTCGGTCGGTCAGTCTGAGGAGGAACGCCAACCTCCCTGGGTGCGATCGTCAAACACGACTGGCAGGCAGACCGTGAGCCCCAGCACGCTCCGAACGCACTACTTTGCCGCGCTCGGAGCGGTCGTTGATCTCCTGGGTGACTGGGATCGTTCGAACATTGCGTGGCGCAACTCTACCTAAATAGGTATGGTTATGACATGCGGGGCAATGTGAAGTACAGAGACATCGTGCGAGAGATCGCGTACGGGAACCACGGCTTCGTCACGACACGGCAAGCGGCTAAGGCTGGGGTGCCGCCGGTTGAGCTGCCGAAGCTGGCCGAGCACAGCGGCCTCGAATCGGTCTCGTACGGGCTGTACCGGCTGACCGACATGCCGCCCGGCGATCTGGATCAGTATGAGGAGGCGGTGCTGCGTGCCGGCGATGACGCGTACCTGTGGGGCGAGTCCGTTCTGGCGCTCCACGGAGGTCTCGCCGACGTGAACCCGAGCCAGGTCACGGTCGCGGTCACCAGAAGGACCCGCAGCAAGTTCCCGCCCTTCATGCGGGTCGTCCGCGGCACCCGGGACGAGCCGACCACCCGGTATGAGGGAATCGCGTCGCAGACGGTCGCCAACGCCCTCCTGGCCTGCCTCGGCCGCATCGAGCCGAGCCGGCTACGGACGGCAGCCGAGCAGGCGCGCGCCGAAGGGCTGCTCACAACAGCGGAGTGGAACCGAGTGAAGGAAGGCCTGGGCGCGTGACCTGGACGACGCCACCACCGAACAGGCAATCGCTGGAGACGAGACTGCGGAACCTGGAGGGTGCCGATGCAGCGGTGCAGCGGCGTCGCACCACGATGTCGCTGGTGGTGGTCGGGCAGATGCTTCCCGAAGGAGCGATCAAGGGCGGCAGTGCGATGGCGCTACGGTTCGGACGGGGCTCTCGATTCACCCGCGACGTGGATGCCGCCAGGGTTCAGCCGATCGCCCAGTTCCGTGCCGACTTCGAGGAGTCGCTGGCGGCCGGCTGGGCGGGTTTCACCGGGCGCCTGGTTGAGCGTGCCGCGCCGAGCCCGGTCGGGGTGCCGGCGGGGTACGTGATGCAGCCCTTCGAGGTGAAGCTCGACTATCTGGGGCAGTCGTGGTGCACCGCGAAGTTCGAACTGGGACACAACGAGATCGGCGACGCTGACGAACCCGAGTACAGGCTCGCCGACGACCTGGTCGGACTCTTCACCGAGCTTGGCCTGCCGGCTCCCCGACCCGTCCCGGTGATGCAGGCCGACCACCAAATCGCCCAGAAGCTGCATGCCGCCTCCTGCCCGGGCAGCGACCGGGCACGTGACCTTGTCGACCTCCAACTACTCGATGCTGGCGAGGACCTCGACCTCGGCACGGTGGCCGCGACCTGTGAGCGACTGTTCAGCTACCGACAGCAGCAGCAATGGCCCCCGACCCTCACCGTGGGTGAAGGATGGGATGAGCTGTACAGGGCGGCCGCCGACGGTCTTGATGTGCACGCCAGTGCCGGCGAAGCAGTGGTGTGGGTCAACGAGTTCGTCAAGCGCATCGAAGACGCCGCCACCAATCACGGCAGGTAACGCGCGAAGATCACCAGCTGAGCAGGCCGATCACCAGCGCGATCACAAGGACGACGATCAAGACGATCACGAAGACGCCCACCCCTGACCACATTCGAACGAACCACTCTCAGAACGCCCCCGGAAGCATCGGACCGGAAGCCCGACGGGCCCCGTCAGGCAAGATCTTTGCTGGGAACTGTGTGACGAGTGTGTCATCCGCCCAGATTCGCACCGCGCCCGACCAGGCCAGCATCCCCACCAAACCGGCTCTGGCAAGCCATTTCATCGCCAACCATGGCCAACCGAAATGCGCCGACCTCCAAGAAGGGCGGATAGCCTTGTTGCAGACCGACTCTCCATGAAAGTGGCTCTGACAAGGTCTTACAGTGAAGCTGCGGGATCGCCCAAGATCACGAAGGCGGTAGCCCAGAAAGCGAAAGCCCCTTGCCAAACTATGTTTGACAAGGGGTTTCAGTAGCCCCGAGGGGATTCGAACCCCCGCTACCGCCTTGAGAGTTCAACCCGGGCATCGTGCACGCCGTTTCACGGCGCCCTGGACGCTCCGCTGAGCGTGAACCGCAACCTCCACAACCCCCACAACAGCCACGACCACGCGCGAACTGTGTCCAAAGTGTGTTCACTCGGCAACAATGCCGAGTCGTGCGAGGCGCCCTGCGCTCAGGCGCGGCGACGAGTTCGGATCAGAAGCAGGCCGCCGCCGACCAGCAGCAGGCCGAGTAGGCCGGCTCCGGTGGCGATGCCGCCTGTGTAGGCGAGGTTGTCGGTCGGGATCGTCCCGGTTGCGCTGTCGGTGGTGCCGCCCTCGACCGTGGCGGAGTTGGTGACGGTGCCGGACGCTCCGTCGACAAGCGTCGTGTGCAGGACGAAACCGACACTCTCCCCGGCTGCGATCGCCTGGTCGTAGGTACAGGTCACCAGCTGACCCGTCGCGACACAGGTCCAGCCGTCGCCGGTCCAGCCGTCGTAGCGGAGCTTGCCGGGCAGCTCGTCGGTGACGAGTGCGCCACCGGGAGACTCGTTCGGGCCGTTGTTGGTGACCGTGATCGTCCAGTCGGCGTGGCTGGTCGAGATCGACTTCAGGTTCTTGTCGATGACGAGCTCGTACAGCGGGAGCACTGTGGCCGGATCGCGCGCGACGTTGTTGAACGGGTTGGTGTCCTCGGCGGGGCTGCTCACCGTGGCCGTGTTGGTGACCCCGGGGTATGCCTCAGGGCCGACCGCGACGACCAGCTCGAAGCTGGTGTTCCCGGTCACGACCAGCCCGGCCGCGCGGACGCAGGTGACGTCCTGCCCGCTGGCCGCACAGGTCCAGCCGTCGCCGATTCCGCTGACGAACGTGAGCCCTGTCGGCAGCGCGTCGTTCACCGTGATCGGGCCGGGATCGTCGGTGTTGCCGGCGTTGCTGACTCCGATCGTGTAGGTAGCCTGCTGACCCACCTGCATCGGTTCCGGCGTGTGTGACTTGGTGATTCCGAGGTCCACCTGCGGCGGGACGCTCACCGGGTCGGTCGAGGTGTTGTTGGCCGACACGGGGTCGGGCGTGGTGGTGTCCACCGTCGCGGTGTTGTCCACCCCCGGGAAGGCGGATGCGAGCACGTTGACCACCACCGTGATCGGCGCCGCACTCGCGCCGTTGTCCAGCGGGTCGTCCAGGTCGCAGCTGATGCTCTGGCCGGCGTTGGTGCAGGTCCATCCGGTGCCGGACGCGGAGACGTACTCCAGCCCGGCCGGAAGATCGTCGGAGACGCTCACCCCGCGCGCGGTCGACGGTCCGGCGTTGGTCACCTGCAGGGTGAACTCCAGGTGGTCACCGACCCGCACGCTGGACGCGTCATGGGTCTTGGTGATCGCCAGGTCGGCGCTGGTGGTGACCGGCACCGGGTCGCGGTCGGTGTTGTTGTCCGGGTCCGGATCGGTCGTGGGACTGGTCACGCTCGCGGTGTTGGTGAGCTCGCCGTCGACCAGCGTGTCCGGGTCCACGTCGGAGGCGATCTGGACGGTGAGCGCGAGTGCCGGCGCGTCGGTGTCGGCGAGGATCGTGGAGCCGCCACCCAGGGTGCAGGTGACCACCTGGCCAGACGGGTCCGGCGTGGCGGCCACGCACGTCCAGCCCGTGCCGGTGCTGCTCACGTACGTCATGCCGACCGGAAGGGTGTCGGTGACGACGACGTCTGCCGCGGCGTCCGACGGGCCGGCGTTGTGTACTGCGAGGTCGAAGGTGACCTGCTCGCCGGCCGCGCTCGCGCCACCGGTGTGCGACTTGGCGAGGCTCAGGTCTGCCTCGGTGTGCACCTGAATGGTCGCGGTGTCGGTGTTGTCGTCGGGGTCGTCACCCGGCGTGCTCGTGCTGACCGAGGCCGTGTTGGCGATCGAGGTGCCGTCCGCGACCCCGGAGCCGACTGTGGCGTGCACCCGGATCTCGTAGGTCGCACCGGCGGGCATGGACGCGACGTGGCAGTCGATCGGGTCGGCGTCGCCGCAGGTGACGGCGGAGTCAGCATCGATCCCGGTGTAGGCCAAGCCGGTCGGGAGGGCGTCGCTGATCCGGACGTTGTCGGCGTCCGACGGCCCGTCGTTGTGCACGGTCAGGGTGAAGGTGACGTTCTCGCCTGCTGCCAGTGAGGTCGGACTGGCCGACTTCGTGATGCTCACGTTTGCACGATCGGTCACCGTGACCGTGTCCGTGTCGGTGTTGTTGTCCGGGTCGGGGTCCGGAGCGGTTCCGGAGACGTTCGCCGAGTTGGTCAGGGCGTCCGGCCCGGCGTCCGGAGCCACGGCGACGGTCAGTGTGATCGGCGCGGACGCGCCCGCGGCGAGCGCCGCGGTATGGGTGCAGGTGACGTTCTGGCCGGCCGCCGAGCAGTTCCAGCCGCTACCGCTGCCGCTGACGTACGACATACCGGCGGGCAGGGTGTCGGTGACGGTCACCGGACCGGGCGAGTCGGACTCGCCGTGGTTCGTCACGGTGAGGGTGAAGGCCAGATTCTGTCCGGCGACGGCGTTGCCGCTGTGCGTCTTGGTGATGCCGAGGTCGACCCGGACGTTCACGCCGGTGGTGTCGGTGCTGGTGTTGTTACCCGGGTTCGGGTCGGTGGTGGGCGAACTCACCGTGGCGGTGTTGGTCACGTCACCGGTGTGAGCGGAGTCGATGTCGACAGTGATGCCGAACTCGGAGGTGTCGCCGACCCCCAGGCTGCCGCTCAGGGTGCAGGTAAGCAGGTTGCTGGCGTTGGCTGAGCAGTCCCACTCGGAGGAGTCGTCGGAGACGAAGGTGAGCTCTACCGGCAGCTGGTCACTCACCCGCACCGGAGAGGCCGCATTCGAAGGCCCGTTGTTGGTGACCGTGAAGTGGTAGGTGCCGGTGCTGCCCGGCACGAACTCGCCCCGGTGCACCTTGACGATGGCGAGGTCGGCCGAGGTGTGCACGGGATCGGTGACGGTGGCGGAGTTGTTGTTCGGGTTGGGGTCGGTCTCCGGACCGTCAACGGTCGCAGTGTTGACCACGTCCGCGGTGCGGCCTGCCGGAACACTCACGACGACCGTGATCTGCGGTGCCGCTTGACCGGACGTCAGCCCGGAGGCCCGCGTGCAGGTCACGGTGCCAGCGGCCTCGCTGCATGTCCAGCCCGTCCCGCTCGCGGAGACGTAACTCGTGGCTTCAGGGAGGTCGTCCGTGACCGTGATCGGCCCGGCCGAGTCGCTGGGCCCGTGGTTGGTCACGTCGAGGGTGTAGGTGGCGTCCTGACCCGCGACCACCGTGCCGCTGGTGTGCTTCGCGATGCCGAGGTCGACCGAGCGCGCAACGGTGTCAGTGACCGTGTCCGTGTTGTTGCTGAGGTCGGGGTCGTGGGTCGTCGAAGTGACGCTCGCCGAGTTGGTCAGCGTGGTGCCGTCGGCGGTGTCCGCCGGGATGGCCGCGGTGACGGTGATCGCCGGGAAGGTCGCGCCCGATGCCAGGGTGTCAGCCGGGTTCGTCCGGGCACAGGTCACCGTCGTGGTGCTCACGCTGCACGTCCAGCCGGTTCCGGTGGCGGTGACCGTGCCCAGGCCGGAGGGCAGGGTGTCGGTGACCGGGAACGGACCGACTGCGGTGTCCGGGCCGTTGTTGTGCACCGCGAGGGTGTAGGTCAGGTTCTGTCCCGCGATCGCCGTACCACTGGTCTTGGTGATCTGGACGTCGGCGGAGTCGATGTGAGTGGACGCGGTCGCCGGGCCCGCGTTGTACGGCCCGCTCGCGTTCGCACTGGCGCCAGTGAGGTCTTGCGCCGTCGTCGCCACGGTGTTCGTGTGCGCCACGCTCGCCCCGACACCGGGATCGGAGATCGCCTCAGGGTCCTTCGGCTTCGCCGCGAAGGTGATCACGATCGTGCGGTTGGTGCCCGTGGCCGGAATCGTGCCCAGGTCGGGCCAGGTGAGCACCTGGTGGCCGGACGCGTCGGTGCTCAGGGTCGGCTCGACCGGGTTCGCCGCTCCACCGGCGATCACCACGGTGGCCGACCCGGCGTCGTAGCTCCAGTTCGTCGGTAGCGTGTCGGTCGCGCTGGTGTGCAGGGCGTCCGCACCACCGTCGTTGGTCAGTGTGACGGTCCAGGTCTTGGGCTGGCCGAGGTAGGCCGGGCCCGTCGCCACGGACTTGGTCGGAGTGACGTGCGGGAACTGCGGGGTGACCACACGTGTCGCGGCGACTGGCGCATAGCTGGTCCGGCCGCCGCTGGCCAGTGACTCGTAGTGGGTGACCCGCGCGGTGTTGGTGCGGGTCGCGCTGGTCAGGGTGCTGCTGGGGGCGAGCTTCGCGGAGTAGGTGAAGCTCGTCGAGGCACTGACGGCGAGCGGTCCGGCGATCGGTCCCCAGGTGATGGTGCCGCCGCTGCCGTTCGCGTCCGCGCCGGTGATCGTTCCGCCGCCGGAGATCGTGGCCGGGTCGACGACCACTCCGGTCGGGACGGTGTCGGTGACGGTGTAGTTGTAGGCCGGGCTGAGGCTGGCCGTGGTGCGACCGTTGTTCCGGACGGTGAGGGTGTAGCCGAAGGTCTGGCCCGGCTCGACGGTGGTGTCGTTGACGGACTTGGCGATCGTCAGGCCCGGTTCCACCACGCGCACCGTCGCGGTGGCGTTGGTCGTGGTCGCGTCCCAGGTGTCCCCGGCGCTGCCGGGATCAGTTCCGTTGGTCTTGTTCCACACTGCGCGCGCGGTGTTGGTGCGATTGTTGCCGGCGTTGTTGCTGCCGACGTCGTTCATGGTGGCGCTGTAGGTGATCCGGATCGTCCGCACCTGGTCCGACGGGGCGAAATCGCTGGTCAACCAGCCGATCGTTGACCCGCTCGGCGCCAGTTCGGTGCCGGGGACGGCCGGGCTGCAGATCGTCGAATCCGCATTGGTGCAGGTGGTCGTGGCGGATCCCGTCACGTAGCTCATGCCGGTGGGCAGCGTGTCGAGCACGGCTGAGTCGTAGAACGCGGTGTTCTTCGGCAGGGTGACAGTGATCGTGAACGACCCGACCTGGCCGATCGTGAGGGTGGACTGCGCTGCCGTCTTGGTGATCGTCGAGCCCGCCACGCTGACAGTCGCGTTGGCCGTAGTGACGAGCACCTGTTCCAGCGGGTTGTCCGGAGCGAGCGGGTCGGTCTTGCCGTCGTCGAGGGTGCTGCCGCTGAGCGTAGCGGTGTTGGTGTACTGGTCACCGCCGGCAGGAACCGTGTTCACCACGGCGGTGTAGACGAGTGCGGTGTTCGTGCCGCCGGCGAGGCTGTTGATCCGCCAGGTGATGCGGGTGTAGCCGCTGGCGCAGCCGTTGGAGCCGTCACCGGCGATCACCGGGCCGACCGACGTGCCGGACGGGACCGCGGTGAACGTCCCGAAGCCCAGCTCGCCGGGGAGGCAGTCGATCACCCAGCTGTCATGCAGCGGCGGCCGGCCCGAGGCGTTGGACGCGGTAAGGGTGTAGGTGACCGTGTCGCCGCCGGTGGCCGAGCTCGGGCTGACCGTCTTGGCCAGGGTGGGTGCGGGGGTCACGATCGTGACGTTGCTGCTGGCTGTGCGCGGCGTGATCGCCGTGCCGCCGGTCGCGGCCGTGTCGCTGGTGAACGTGGCCGTGTTGGTGCGCACCGTGCCGTGCGTGTTGGACCCGTCGGTACCGATGCGCGCCGGGATCGTCACCTCGAACAACTGGTCGGTGTCGGTGTCGTTGGCGTAGGTGGTCCCGAAGCTGAGGGCTCCGGTGGTGTCGTCCAGCGTGACAGTATGCGTCGCGTCGACGCTCGGCAGGGGGTCGCCCGCCGGTGAGGTGCCGGTGGCGGAGAGCTTCGCGGTCGCCGGCCCGACGAAGACCACCCCGGTCGGAAGGGGATCGACCAGCTTGCCGTTGTAGACGCTGGTGTGCGCGGGGATCTTGACCCCGATCGTGTAGGTGAGCGTCTCGCCGACCACAGCCTGGGCAACCGTGTTGCCCGGCTCGGTGATATCGGTGAGGTTGGCCTTCGTGACCACCGCGTCCGGCACTACGACCGAGGATGCGTCGCTGGCCGCGGGCACATCCTCGTCCGTGGCGGGGACGTCGGCGCTGATGTTGTCGGCCGGGTTGTGGATCGCCGCTGGCGGGGTGCCGCCGTCGTCGATGTTCGTGGCCGAGGCGAAGGAGGCCACCGCTGCGGTGTTGTCGAACACGGTGCTCACGCTGACGTCGGCGGGGACCGCCATGGTGTACGTGAGCTTCCCGTACGCCTGCGGCGCGAGGCTGAACGAGGCGTCGAGCTGCCAGCGGATCACGCTGGAGGTCGTGTCGCCGCTGCTCAGGCCGGGACGTCCGGGCGCGCCGGCGTCGTAGCACGTGCCGGCGTTACTGACCGCGGTGATCGCGGAGCAGGTGATGCCCGCGGGGAGCACGTCCCAAACGTCCGGGGAGCTGATTGCGTCCGCGTTCACGTCACCGGACTGGGCCAGGTTCTGCAGGTCGAGCCGGAACGTGACCGCGTCACCGGCCCGAACCGTGGTGCCGTCCACGTTGCCGGGCGTCGACCCGCCGTCCACGACCGTGGAGTTCACTGCTTGCACGCCCTTGGTGAGGCCGATCGGCGGTGGCGGCCCTATCGGTATCGTTACCGAATCGCGCAGCGAATCGCTCCGGCCGTCGGTGCTGGTGTAGCGGAACTTCGCCAGGTTGTCCTTGTCCAGGGCTTTCGGGCTGGTCGTCGACTCGAGTGGGGCCGGCTCGTCCACGATCCCCGAGACGACGACACGGAACACCGTCCCCCGTGCGACGGTCAGCGGCGAACCCGAGCCGAGTGTCCAGGTGACGTAGCGGTCAGGGCTACCCGGGAAGCTGGATGCGATCAGGCTCCCGGGGGAGACCTCGTGGGAGCTCTCGTAACGGATGTTGGCCGGCAGGAAGTCGGTGAGCAGCGCGTTCCGGGTGTCCGCACCGGCGGGGAAACGCACCTCGAGCAGGAAGCAGACCCGATCCCCCTCGGTGAACGCGTCCTCCGGCCCCGCGACCGCGGCGGTGTAGTCGTTCACGTCGTCCGAGCACTGCATCGGGGTGGCGTTCTTCATCCGTAGCTTCGTCAGCTGGGGGGCATTGGCGGTGATCGTGGCGTGGGACTCGTCGGAGACCGCCACGGTGCCGGTGTCGGGTGAGTCGGTGTCGGTGCGCGGCTCGCTGGTGCCGGTGATCGCGGCATCGTTGGTGAAGGTGTCGCTGGCAGAGGTGGGACCCGAGGCGCCGTAGGTCTCCCGCATCAGCGCCTGGTAGGTGATCTCCAGGTGACCGTTGTGGGCGAGCGCTGTTGCGTCCGGGGTGAAGGTGACGCTGAACGAACCGTCCGCGTTCTCGGTGACGTCCGTGATTGTCGCGTTGGTGGGCCCGTGCCCGGCACGTCCTGCGCACTCCGCGAGGGATGTCCAGTTCGTGGCGTCGTCGATCGGGCACAGGCCGTCGGGGATTCGGTCGGTGACCACCAGGTCGCTGAGGTCGACGTACTCACTGGTATCGATGCTGAGGGTGTAGGTGGCCAGCTCGCCCTGGGTGAACGTCGTCGGCGTCACTGACTTGACCAGCCGCAGGTCCTCCGCAGTCACCGAGTGGGACGCCGAGTCCTCGACCGGTGCTCCCTCGAAGGCTCCACTCACCGTGGCCTCGTTGCGCAGTCCGATCTCGGTCGCGGTTTCGCGGGTGGATGCCCCGTTGTTGTTGTCGAGGTTCGCCGCCTGGTCGCCGGAGGACGCGCTCGGCTCGGTGCCCGACCAGGTCGTGGTGTTGGCGCGCTGCGGGATCCCCGCTGCGTAGTGGATCGTGTGGGTGGCGCCGGCGGCCAGGTCGCTCAGGTGCCAGACCACCTTCGTGTAGACGCCGGCCGGCTGCCCGGGCGGGTTCTCGACGGTCTCGACACTGTCCGGCTGGTCACACCCGGAGACGGCGGCGACCGTGTTCGAGGCGCCCGGATACTCCGGCGTGGTGCTGTTGAACGTCCCGCCGCCACAGCCGAGGAACTCCAGCCCCGCGGGCAGATAGTCGGTGACCACCAGGGACGACGTCGCTCCAACCCCGTTGTTGGTCACGGTGAGCCCGTACACCGTCTGATGGTCGTTCACTCCGCGCAGCAACTCGTTCTCCGGCGAGCCCTCCGACTTCGTCAGCCGGATCGCCGTGACCCTTGTCGTGTCCGCATCCGAACTGCTGACCACCTCGGTGCCGGGCAGCGGCTGCCCCTGACTGTCGAACTCGGGGACCTCCCGTGGATCGGAACTACTGAACGCACTGCCAGTGTTCGTCACCGACGAACCGATCGGGTACACATCCGGATCAACGCTGGCCCGGAAGGTCAGGGTACGAGTCGCGCCGGGAGTCAGATCAGACACGTTCGACCAGACGAGCACCTGATGGGTCACCGGCGGCGTGGTCGTGGCGTCGTCGGTGATCGTGATCACCTGCGGCTCGCCGTAGTTGGTCGGGGAGGTGGAGCCGGCCACATACCTCACTCCCACCGGCAACACGTCGGAGTAGGACAGGTTGTACTGCTCCACTCCGCTCCCGGAGGGATTCGTCGCAGCGAGGCGGTACTCGACCTGCCCGCCCAGAAGCACCGGACCCGAGGACGCCTTGTCCAGCGAGATCGTGCCCGCGGCGGCAGCCGGCGTCGGCGCCGCGACCACCACGCCCGTGAAAGCCAGGGCGAGCACGCACACCAGCCTCAGCAGCCGCGCACTCCTGCTGCGGGCAGCACGCGAAGACGAGGGGGAACCGAGGGTGCGCATCCAGTCTCCAGTCGCTGCGACGCCAAGCGCCTGCAATGGGTTTCCTCAGGAGGTTATCGGGCACTCTAGCAAGCACGCCAATCCCGGACGCGTGAACCATCAAGGATCGGTCGAGGTACACGGTCAAGATCAGCCGACAACACCAAACGCCGCGCGAGTCAAACGACGTCGTGGCGCTCGGAATCGGAGCGTCGAGCCAATGGCCTCTTGATACGCGCCAACGTCGCGGCGGAAGGCCGGTCGCCTCGTCCCCGTCCAGCCCTGGTTACGGCTCCCCCGCGGTGCCCTGAATCGCCCCGGCCCGACCAACCTGCGGAACGGTCCATATGCCGGACTACCGCCCTGCCAGGTCAACAGCTCAGGGGCAGAACGTCGAGCGAAAACCCCTTGTCAGACGCAGGTCCCGCGACACGGTCTAGATCCGCTGGACACGAACTGGACACAGTTTGTGTGTCCAATCTGTGTCGAATAGCGTTTTGCACGTTTCCGGAGAGCCAAGAACCCCTTGCCAGAATTGCCTCTGACAAGGGGTTCCACCTTGTAGCCCCGACGGGATTCGAACCCGCGCT
>JAGQUI010000390.1 GCA_020438595.1 Propionibacteriaceae bacterium
GTTCGGCCTGCTCCGCGGCACGGCGCCCCGGAATGCGGGCGGCCCTGACGTGGCTCTCGGCGAACGGTTCCCGGACGTGCTCTCGGCAGCGGCCGAGGGAGCCGACTGGGCGTGGGCCGAGCTGTACGACGAGTTCGCGCCGAGCCTGCTCCGCTTCATCACCAGCCAGGGGGCAGCCGACCCGGAGGACTGCCTGGGGGAGTGCTTCGTCCAGCTCGTCCGCAACCTGCCGTCCTTCTCCGGCGACGAGGCGGCGTTCCGCGCCTGGCTGTTCCGGGTGGCCCGCAACCGGGTCGTGGACGCGTGGCGTGCGGCGCACCGCCGGCCGGTGGTGCTCACCGATGACGTGACCGTGGTGCTGGACACCCGGCACCACCAGGAACCCGCGGACGCCGAGCTGACCGTGCGGTACTCGGTCGAGGACGTGCTCGCCACCCTCGGCGAGGACCAGCGTGCGGTGATCGTGCTCCGGGTGCTCGACCAGTTCGGCGTGGAGGAGGTCGCGGTGATCCTCGATCGCTCGCCCGGCGCGATCCGGGCGCTGCAGCACCGCGCCGTCCGGAGCCTGCGGGAGGCCCTCGGCACCCCGGTCAGCGGTGGGCGATCGTCGACCCCCGGATGACGAGCCGGACCGGCTTGTACTCGATGCCGCCGGGCTGGGGCTGGGAAGAGTCCATGGCCCGGAACAGGGCGAGCGCCGCTTCCCGGCCGAGCTGCTGGAGGTTGGCGTCGATGCTGGTCAGTTCCGGACGGGCGTTCGTGCTCAGCACCTCCCAGTTGTCGTAGCCGACGACGGCGACGTCCTCCGGCACCCGCCTGCCCAGGTCGCGCAGCGTGTCCAGCACGCCCCGGGCGATCTGGTCGGAGCCGCAGGCGATGGCGTCCACGTCGGGGTGCCGGGCCAGCAGGACGGCCGTCGCGTCGCGTCCCCAGCGCTCGGACCAGTCCGAGAACATCGGCTCGCCCTGGAGCTCGAGCCCGGCGGCGGCCAGTGCCTGCCGTGCGCCGCGCACCCGGTCCTGGGCGGCCGCGTAGCTGGGATCGCCGGTGATGTGGGCGATCCGGGTGCGGCCGCAGCCGATCAGGTGCTCGACGGCCAGTCGACCGCCGGCCTCGTTGTCCGGGGTGAGCGACAGGTCCTCCGGGTCGTCGGACGGCGCGTAGGCGTAGACCACCGGGACGGGGAGTTCGTGGCCGAGCGAGGCTCGCGGGTCGGTCTGCCGGCCCACCACGATGATGCCGTCCACCCTTCGGTTGAGCAGGGCCTTGAGGTGGTGTTGCTCGCGGATGTGGTCGCCGCGGGCATCGCAGAGGAAGACGTTCACCTGGCCCGCACCGAAGGCGTCCTCGGCTCCCATCAGCACCGGGATCACGAACCGGCCCTCCAGGTCGCTGGTGAGCAGGCCGACCGTGCCGGATCGACCGGCGGTGAGGCTGCGGGCGAGCTGGTTGGGCGTGAACCCGATCTGTTCCGCCGCGTCCAGCACTCGCCGACGGGTCGCGGCGGCCACGTCGACCCGGCCGTTCATCGCCTTGGACGCGGTGGACAGCGAGACTCCGGCGAGGCGAGCCACCTCGTTGAGGGTGACCGGATACCCCGGGTTCGGCTGCCGCCCGGCCATGCGCAGTCCTTTCGTGAACTTTCCGAAAGTAACGATGAGATCAAGCTACTTGACGCCCACGATAGACCCCAGTTACTTTCGTCGAAAGGGGTTTCGGCAATTTTCGCGACCGGGATCCCGAGAAGTCTTCAGAGCCTCCGCTCGGAGGCGCTCAAGGAAGAGCAAGGAGCTCACACTGATGGGTATTTTCAGGAATCGGCGGGTGCGAGGACTCGTCGGACTGGCGGCTGCGGGCGCGATGGCGCTCAGCCTCGCCGCCTGCAGTGGTGGCACACCCGCCCAGACCTCCGCCCCGGCAACGGTGAGCGCGGAGGGGACCGATGACGGGACGAGCCTGACCCTGTGGACCAGGGCGCCGCTGGAGAAGCAGGCCAAGCTGCTGGTGGCCGCGTACAACGCGTCCCACAAGAACCAGGTCGAGTTGACCGTGGTTCCCAACGACGACTACGTCGCGAAGGTGGGCGCCGCAGCCGGTTCGAGCAGCCTGCCGGACCTGTTCGCCGCGGACATCGTCTACGTGCCGAACTGGGTCAAGCAGGGTCTCTTCCAGGACCTCACCGCCAACATCGACGGCATGCCGTTCAAGGACCAGATCAACCCGGGCCACCTGGCTGCCGGCACCTCCGACGGCAAGGAGTACGTGCTGCCGTTCGTGCTCGACCTGTCGATGCTGTTCTGGAACAAGGAGCTGTTCAAGGAGGCCGGTCTCGACCCGGAGATGGCTCCGGCCACGATGGAGGAGTACGCGGCCGCGGCCAAGAAGGTCCAGGCGCTGAACAAGCCCGGCGTCTACGGCACCGCGACCGGCCTCAACTGCGGCGGCTGCCTGGTCTTCACCTGGTTCCCCAGCATCTGGGCATCCGGTGACCGGGTGATGAACGAGGCCGGCACCGAGTCCCTGCTCAACGGCGCCAACGCCAAGCAGATCTACGACATCTGGGGCGACCTATGGAAGTCGGGTGCCGTGCTGCCGTCGTCCAAGGACGAGGCCGGTCCCACCTGGACTGCCGGCTTCACCGAGGGCAAGGTGGGTCTGATGTTCTACCCCGCCACCCTGCTGTCGTCGACCCCGTTCGACGTGGGCGTGGACGGTATCCCGGGCACCACCGGCGGCCGGTCCACCTTCGTCGGCGGTGACGGCATCGGCGTCTCGAAGGACTCCAAGAACACCGCCCAGGCGTGGAACTTCCTGAACTGGATGATGAGCGAGGACGCCCAGGTGGGCGTGCTGGCCAAGGACAACGACGTGGTCTCCCGCGCTGACTTCGCCAACAACGAGTACGCCGCGAAGGACCCCCGCCTGGTCACCATCAACGAGGTGGCCGCCAAGGGTGACACCCCGGTGGCGCTGAACTTCCAGCAGGCGTTCAACGCGGTCGGCAGCCCGTGGGTGACCATGGTGCGCAACCAGGTGCTCAACAACGCGAACACCGTGGACGCGGACAACGAGCAGATCACCGCGATCCTCGCCGAGCAGTAGTCCCGCCGCT
>JAGQUI010000391.1:0-2091 GCA_020438595.1 Propionibacteriaceae bacterium
CTACGCCGATCTACTGGACTAGTGCAACCAAACCTGGCCCGGCGCGCGTGGGCGCGCATGCAGGAGGACCTCGACACGGCGATGCGGGAGGACCCGGCCGCCACGTCGAGGGTGCTGGTCGCGCTCACCTACCCCGGCATCCACGCCGTCTGGATCCACCGGCTGTGCCACAAGATGTGGACGAGGAACCCGGCCCTGCGGCCGCTGGCGAGGATCTTCTCGCAGTGGTCGCGGGGGCTGACCGGGATCGAGATCCACCCCGGCGCGACGATCGGGCGCCGGTTCTTCATCGACCACGGCATGGGCGTGGTGATCGGGGAGACCGCGGAGATCGGCAACGACGTGCTGATGTACCACCAGGTCACCCTCGGCGGCCGCAGCCGGGGCCGGTTCAAGCGCCACCCCACGATCGGCAACAACGTGCTGCTGGGCGCGGGCGCGAAGATCATCGGCCCGATCACGATCGGGGACGGCACCAAGATCGGGGCGAACGCCCTGGTCGTGAAGGACGTGCCGCCGGCGTCCGTCGTGACCGGCATCCCGGCGAACACCACCCCCGGTGACGTGATCGCCTGACCAGCGCCGGACGTGGACCGAGTTGGGGACGGTTCCTAACTCGGTCCACCTCGAGCCGCGGACCGAGTTAGGAACCGTCCCCAACTCGGTCCGCGACACCTAGAGTGGGCGGGTGAGCCCGAATTCGTACGATCCCAAGGCCGTGGTCGGCGGCCCCGAGGCGACATTGACCGTGGCGGGACTCGCGGTGGGCCTGATCTCGGGCTTCGTCCAGCCGCTCTATGCCGGGATCGCCGGAGGGATCGGCCTGGTGCTCGCCATCGTGTTCCGGCTGCTCCCCGCCAAGCCCCTGTACCGTGTGCTGATGCGACTGGGCATCGGCCTGATCGTCGGCGCCGTCCTCTTCGCCGCGATGACCGCGATCACCCAGCTGGCGGCCGGCCGGAGCTGAGCATCCGGACGGCGGCCATCCGCCGCCGTTAGGCTGGGCGCGTGCAGAGCGACCCCGAACTCGAGCGACTCCGCGGCTCCATCGACAACCTGGACGCCGCGATCATCTGCCTGCTCGCCGAACGGTTCAAGGTCACCCAGCAGGTCGGGGTGCTGAAGCGGACCAAGGGGCTCGCTCCCGCCGATCCCGAGCGCGAGGACCAGCAGATCGCCCGGCTGCGCCGGCTCGCCGAACAGGCCAACCTCGATCCGGAGTTCGCCGAGAAGTGGCTGAACTTCGTGGTCGCGGAGGTCGTCCGGCACCACGAGGCGATCGCCGCGGAGTAGCGCCGGGCTCAGCGCTCCGCCCCGGTGACCAGCCACGCGTCCCCGCGGACGCGGTGCCACAGGAACGCCCACCGGATGGCCATGAACACCATGAACACCAGCCAGAGCACCGCGACGGCCGCCGGATCGCCGAGCGCAGCCAGCGCCGGCGTCTGCCACCGGACGGCGAGCACGAACGGCAGGTAGAGCGCGAGCGTCGCCACCATCGCCCCGGCGAGCCAGCGGCCGTCGCCCGCCCCGATCAGCACCCCGTCCACGACGAAGACCAGCCCGGACAGCCAGCCGGTGCCGCCGATCACCAGCAACGCGGCACCGAGAGCCGCGCGCACGGCGGGATCGGCGGTGAAGACCGCCGGGATGATCCCGTACCCGGCAGCGAGGACGAGGCCCAGCGCGAGTCCCGACCACGCCCCCCAGCGGATCATCGTGGCGGTCGCGGCGCGCGCCACCAGGGCGTTGCCCGCCCCGAGCGCCTTCCCGGTGAGGGCCTGGGCGGCGATCGCGAGCGCGTCGAGGGCGAACGCCTGGAACGTCCAGATCGTGCCCGCCACCTGGTGGGCGGCCAGCGGGATGTCACCCAGGCCGGCGGCGACCCAGGTGGTGACGAGCAGGATCGCGCGCAGCGCGAGCGTCCGTACCAGCAGGGGCACCCCCGTCGCCGCCGCGCGCAGCACCCGTCCCGGCTCGGGGCGCAGCGGCGCGTGCATCCGCAGCGCGCGGCGCACCACGACCAGCACCAGGCCCAGCGCCATCGCGGTCTGAGCGATCACGGTGCCCCAGGCCGAACCGGCGATCCCC
>JAGQUI010000391.1:2116-3098 GCA_020438595.1 Propionibacteriaceae bacterium
CCAGGCCCAGCACGAACCACAGGTTGAGCACGACATTGCCGCCGAAGCCGAGCACGGCGGCGACCAGCGGAGTGCGGGTGTCCTGCAGGCCACGCAGCGCCCCCGTGACGGCGAGCACCACCAGCATCGCCGGGATGCCCGCGGCGGAGATGCCGAGGTAGGTGGTGGCCTGGCCGAGTGCGTCCGCGGAGGCCCCGAACAGGCCGCACAGCGGGCCGGCCCCGAGCCCCACCCCGAGGGCCGTCGGCACGCCGAGGATCAGGGCGAGCCAGATGCCGTCCAGCCCGGACGCGAGCGCCGCGCGCTCGTGCCCCGCGCCCACCTGGCGGGCCACGATCGAGGTGGTGCCGTAGGCGAGGAACACGAACACCCCGGTGGCCGTGACCAGGATCGCGCTGGCCACGCCGAGCCCGGCGAGTTGGGCGGTGCCGAGGTGCCCGACGATCGCGGTGTCGGCGAGCAGGAACAGCGGCTCGGCGACCAGGGCGAGGAAGGCGGGGACCGCCAGCGCGAGGATCTCCCTGCTCTGGCTGTTCGGCGTCCGCACCCGGTCACGGTATCCCGACGGCGCGATGCCGCCCGGGTGGCGCTCACCGCGAATTGTGGGACAAACCTGCCCCGCTTCGCGCCGCCCACACCCGAAACGCCCCATCCGCAGCCTTCCGGGGCAGAAATGTCCCGTTCCACGGCGCCGGATCCGGGCCGGCCCGGCCGCCCTACACTGGGGAGTCGACCCCAGCCTCCGCAGGAGCCCCACATGACCGTCCGACCGGCCGCGGCCCTGCGCTCGCGCGGGGTGTGGGTCGGCTTCGCCGGCACCGTGCTCGTGGCCTGGGGCAGTTGCCACCCCGAGTTCTCCTTCTCCCCGGACGGCTGGCCGGCCGGGTGGGTGAACGCGGTCGGACTCGCTGCGGCGATGCCGTGGAACCGGGTGCTGCTCGTCGTGGGCGTCGTCGCGCTGGTCTGGGGCTGGTGGCACGTC
>JAGQUI010000392.1 GCA_020438595.1 Propionibacteriaceae bacterium
AACCGTCCCCAACCTGGTCCGCGGTGGGTGAGGGTGGTGGGTGGACCGAGTAAGGAACCGTCCCCAACTCGGTCCGGCGGGCGCAAGATGGCGGGGTGGACCGAGTAAGGAACCGTCCCCAACCTGGTCCACTCAGGTGAGCAGGCCCTCCTCGGTCTCCAGCGTGGTGGGGTGCGCGGGCACGGTCGCCTGCATCACCGAACCGTCCTCGCGGACGGCGCCGACGATGTCGCGCACCGACGGACGCCCCTCCAGCAGCGGCGGCGGGCTCAGCGGCACCACCAGCGGGGAGCGCTGCGTGACCACGACCTTGCGGCCCTGCACGACCAGCGGCAGCGACGTGGCCGTCCCGGTCTCGAGGTTGAAGCTGATCTGGTCCTGCTCCACCTTCACCCGCAGCCGGTTGCCCTGCAGCGTCAGCGGGAAGGTGAGGGACGCCCAGTCCGCCGGCAGCCGCGGGTCGAACGACCACTCCGACAGGTAGTCGCGCATGCCGCCGAAGCCCGACACCAGCGCCTGCCACAGCCCGCCCAGCGAGGCGACGTGCACGCCCGCGTCGGTGTTGTGGTGCAGGTCGGCCAGATCCACCCAGAGGGCGGCGTTGAAGTAGCGCTCGGCCAGTTCCGCGTAGCCCACCTCGGCGGCCACGATCGACTGCACCACCGCCGACAGCGTCGAGTCGCCCGTGGTGAGCGGGTCGTAGTAGTCGAAGTCGGCGCGCTTCTGCTCCAGCGAGAACTCGTCGCCCTGCAGGTAGAGGGCCAGCACCACGTCCGCCTGCTTCAGCACCTGGTGCCGGTAGATCACCAGCGGGTGGTAGTGCAGCAGCAGCGGCCGCTTGTCGGGGGGAGTGTTGGGCAGGTCCCACAGCTCCCTGGACAGGAAGTCGGCGTCCTGCGGGTGGATGCCGAGGCTCTCGTCGAAGGGGACGTGCAGCGCCTCGGCCACCCGGGCGAACTCGACGATCTCGTCCTCGGTCAGGGACAGGCGGGTCAGGGCGCCCGCGTAGGCGTCCGCGTCGTGGTCGGCGAGCCAGCGCAGGTTCCGGACGGCCGCGCGCAGGTTGGCCCGCGCCATCACGTTGGTGAACAGGTTGTCGTTCACGACCGCGGTGTACTCGTCCGGTCCGGTGACGCCGTGGATGTGGAACAGGTTGCTGCTGCCCTCGCCGTCCGTCCGGCGCCAGAACCCGAGATCGGTCCACAGCCGTGCGGTCTCGACGAGGACGTCGATGCCCTCCCTGGCCAGGAAGTCCTCGTCGCCCGAGGCCGCCACGTACTGCGACAGGGCGTGCGAGATGTCGGCGTCGATGTGGTACTGCGCAGTGCCGGCCGCGTAGTAGGCGGACGCCTCCTCCCCGTTGATCGTGCGCCACGGGTAGAGCGCGCCGCGCTGGTTCACGTCCTTCGCCCGCTGCCGGGCCGACTCCAGCATCGTGTAGCGGAACCGCAGCGCGTTCCTGGCGAAACTCGGCGAGGTGTAGGTGAGGAACGGCAGCACGTAGATCTCGGTGTCCCAGAAGTAGTGCCCGTCATAGCCGGAGCCGGTCATGCCCTTCGCGGGAATGCCCGTCCCCTCGGCGCGCGCCGCGGCCTGGATCAACTGGAACAGGTTCCAGCGGACGGCCTGCTGCAGTGCCGGCTGGCCCTCGATGACGACGTCGCTGCGCTCCCAGAAGTCGTCCAGCCAGGCCCGCTGGGCCGCGAACAGCGCCGGCGCGCCGTTCTCCCGCGCCCGGTCGAGGGTGCGGCGGCAGCGGTCGATCAGTTCCAGCGGCGGCACCACCCGGGACGTGTGGTAGCTGACCACCTTGGTGATCCGGGTCGTGGTGCCCATCGTGCCCTGGATCCGGAACACGTGCTTGGCCACGTCGTCATCGACGGAGGAGAGCACCTCGTACTCGTCGGTGGTCTGGATGCTGTGGTCGGCCGCCACCGCGAGGGTCATCTTGGACGCGGCCACGCGGTAGCCGAGTACCGTGCGTCCGTCGCCCTCCCAGTGCGAGACCGGCTCGAGCACCCGTCCGGTGAGCTTCGCCGCCCGGCGCGGGTCGAACCCGGACCCCATCGCGGCCGCCTCCACGTGGAACTCGTCCTGGCCGTCCTGCCGGTTCAGGATCTCGCAGCTGACCACCACCGGGGCGTCGGCGTCGAGCAGGGTGATCTCGTAGTCCAGCACCGCGAGGTGCCGCTCCGCGAGGGACACCATGCGGCGCGAGCGCAGCTGGACGTGCTTGCCGGACGGGGTGCGCCAGACCAGTTCGCGCACCAGCACGCCGTCGCGGAACGACAGGGTGCGCTCGTAGCGCTGCAGGTCGGCGACGCTGAGCAGCAGCGGCTCGTCGTCGATGTAGAGCCGCATGATCTTGGCGTCCGGGGCGTTCACGATGGTCTGGCCGGTCTTCGCGAAGCCGAAGGCGTCCTCGGCGTGGTGGATCTGCCAGATCTCGTGGAAGCCGTTGATGAAGGTGCCGTGCGCGAAGGCGTCGCGGCCCTCCTCGACGTTGCCGCGCAGGCCGAGGTAGCCGTTGGCGACCGAGAACAGCGTCTCGGTGAGGCCGAGGTCCTTGGCGTTGTAGCGGGCTTCGCGCAGGGCCCACGGGTCGATCGGGAACCGGGTTCGATCGATCGGATCGGAGATCACTTCGCTGGTCATGGCCGCCACCCCCCCCAGAAGCGCTTTCGAGCAGGTTACTGCCGCGGCTTCGCTGGGGGAACCTGCCCCGCGCCGCGACCCACGAATGTGGGGCTGTGGGGTGTTTCCGCTCGCGGCCGCTCAGCCCGTCGTGTGGTGCACGTAGCACCACCGCCAGTCCTCGCCCGGCTCCGCCGACTGCATCACCGGGTGGGTGGTCTCGTGGAAGTGGGCGGTCGCGTGGCGGCGCGGCGAGGAGTCGCAGCAGCCGACGTGCCCGCACTCGAGGCACTGCCGCAGGGCCACCCAGGTAATCCCCTCCTCGACGCACTGCTGGCAGACCCGCGCGCCCTCGATCGCGACCACCGGGTACCGGTCGAGGTCCGCGCAGCCCTCTCCGGTGAGGTGGCGGACGGGGCCGAGCGACTCGACCCGCTCCGGCTGGGCGTCGTCGATCATCGTC
>JAGQUI010000393.1 GCA_020438595.1 Propionibacteriaceae bacterium
TGGAGACCTACGTCGAGGCGCTGAACATCATCCACTACAGCCACGACAAGTACGCCTACGAGGCGATGGAGATGGCGCTGCACGACGACGAGATCGTGCGCACGATGGGCTGCGGCATCGCCGGGCTGTCGATCGTGGCCGACTCGCTCTCGGCGATCCGGTACGCCACCGTCACCCCCGTCCGCGACGAGTCGGGCCTGGTGGTCGACTACATCACCGAGGGCGAGTTCCCGATGTACGGCAACGACGACGACCGGGCCGACGAGCTCGCCCAGCTCGTGGTGAAGACCGTGATGGACAAGATCCGCAGTATCCGGATGTACCGCGACGCCGTCCCGACCCAGTCGGTGCTGACGATCACCTCGAACGTGGTCTACGGCAAGGCCACCGGCGCGTTCCCGTGCGGCCACGAGGCCGGCACGCCGTTCGCCCCGGGCGCGAACCCGGAGAACGGTCGCGACACCCACGGCATGCTCGCGTCCATGCTGAGCGTGGGCAAGCTCTCCTACGACGACGCGCTGGACGGCATCTCGCTGACCAACACGATCACCCCGTCCGCGCTGGGCCGGACCGAGGCCGAGCGGGTGGCGAACCTGGTCGGCATCCTCGACGCCGGCACGGGCGAGGGCCTCTACCACGCGAACATCAACGTGCTGAACCGGGAGACCCTGCTCGACGCGATGGAGCACCCGGAGAACTACCCGCAGCTCACGATCCGCGTCTCCGGCTATGCGGTGAACTTCACCAAGCTGACCCGCGAACAGCAGCTGGACGTGCTGTCGCGCACCTTCCACGAAGCCTTGTGACCCTGCTGCAACCGGCGCTCGAGCGCCTCCCCGGGAAGCCACCACAACCGGTGGCTGAGGGCCTCCCGAGGCACGAGGGAGGCGTCACGAAGCCCCCGGCGACCATCCTCGCCGGGATTCCGACCGCGGAGCACCTCGACCGCGCCGCACTGCTGGCCGGCCGGCGGACGGGCGAGGTCGGCTCGGTGCACTCCTGGGAACTCGTCACCGCCGTGGACGGGCCCGGTACCCGGATGACCACGTTCCTGGCCGGGTGCCCCCTGCGCTGCCTGTACTGCCACAACCCCGACACGATGAGCGCCCGCGGCGGCGTCCCCGTGCGCGCCGACGACCTGCTCGCCCGTATCCGCCGGTACCGGGGCGTGTTCCGCGCCACGGGCGGCGGCATCACCCTGTCGGGCGGCGAGGTGCTGGCCCAGCCGGAGTTCGCGCGGCGGGTTCTGCGCGGGGCGAAGGAACTCGGCGTCCACACGGCCATCGACACCTCGGGCTTCCTGGGCCGCAACGCCGACGACGAACTGCTGGCCGAAGTCGACCTGGTGCTGCTGGACGTGAAGGCCGGCGACGAGACCACCTACCGCCGGGTCACGGGCCGTTCGCTCGCGCCCACCCTGGAGTTCGGCCACCGGCTCGCCGGGCTCGGCATCGAGACCTGGATCCGGTTCGTCCTGGTGCCCGGCCTCACCGACCACCCGGCGACCATCGCCCCGATCGCGGACTACGCCGCCTCGCTCGGCAACGTCTCCCGGGTCGAGGTGCTGCCCTTCCACCAGATGGGCCGCGACAAGTGGGCCGAACTGGGGCTCGCCTATGAACTGGCCGATACCGAGCCGCCGTCCGCGGCGTCGGTGGAGGCCACCCGGGCGATCTTCCGCGCCCGCGGCCTGACCACCTTCTGAACCGCCGATCGCGGAAGCGGGACAAAGCTGCCCCGCTTCGCACCTGCGGGCGCTCTGCAGCGCAGTTGTGGCCCGACCGAGTCAGGAATGTCCCGTTCCTGCCCGACGGGACCAGCCCGCGCGGCCAACGGTTTCGCGCTGTTTGGGCGAGGCCGAGCTCCTCGCCGGGTATTGTGGCCGGACATCTGCGAGGGCGACCCGGACGCATCCGGTTCCACATCGACGAAACACCCCGACCAGACAGCAGACACCCGGAGAGATCATGGCCACCGATGTCAGCACCGCGAAGTTCGACACCCTGGAGGAGTTCACGCAGTGCTACACCCCCGGCACCGCGAACCGGATCACGGCCAGCGGACAACCTTTGTGGATGGTGGCGTTGACGAACAAGAACCCGGAGAACCGGTACGCGATCGTCAGCTACCTCCTCGACGACGGCGGTGACCCGGCCGGCACCAACGAGGACGGCGGGAACGGCCTGCACATCCTGTTCGGCCGCTACGACCACCGCGGCGTGCCCACCACCGACGTCGCCCTGGTAGAACTCTCAGTCGAGCAGTACGAAGGGTACGTGGGCGGGTTCCGCCAGGTCGGCGTGACCCTTCCCGACCATGCGGATGCCCAGGCCTACGATTGCGAGCGCGAGGGCCACGACGGAACACGGAACACGACATGCTGAGCGACGAGAAGCAGGCCGAAGTGCTCGACTTCCTCACCCAAGTCGCAGGCCTGGGCGTCGAGGACTACACAGCCATCGACAAACACGCACTGGACGCTTTCGAGGTATGTGACTCTGCGTACCCGTTGTTGAAGCTGGCGGCGGCTGACTTCAGCTGGCTGGAGAAGCGGTGCCGGGACACCGCCGGCCGTGTGCGTGTGAAGTACGAATGGCCGGACCTGGGCGTGTCGTCCGGGGTGGTCGGTCTCACGGTCTCTGCGGCGCAGGCGATTGTGCGGCGCGACCGACTCTCGGCCGAGCAGTACGAAGGGTACGTGGGCGGGTTCCGCCAGGTCGGCGTGACCCTGCCCGACCACCCCGGAGCGCCCTGAGCCGCGGTCCCGACAGGCTCGACCAGCCGAAGCGGCGGCCGAGCGGAGCAGAAGCGGGCCTCGACCGCTCAACCGGCGAGTTCAGCCTCGGCGAAGCCCGCGTTGATCCGGTCGATCAGGTCCAGTCGCTGGTCGAAGGGCAGGAATGCGCTCTTCGCGGCGTTCACGCTGAACCGGTGCAGGTCGGCCAGGTCGTAGCCGAACGCCTCGCTCAGCAGCGCGAACTCCCGGCTCAACGTGGTGCGGCTCATCAGCCGGTTGTCGCAACTCACCGTGACCCGGAAGTGCAGCTTCGCCAGCACACCGAACGGGTGGTCGGCGATCCGGGAGCAGATCCCGGTC
>JAGQUI010000394.1 GCA_020438595.1 Propionibacteriaceae bacterium
GACAACACGCCGATCGACAGGGCCGTGGCCGCCATCGCGGCCAGCCCGGCGTCCGGCCCGACGGAGCGGAAGCTGGTGTACCTCGACCCGGCTCCGCCCGAACCGGTCGCCGCGCCGGGCCAGCCGGGCGCGAGCCTGCTGAGCACGCTGGTCCGCACCGGGTTGCTGAAGATCCGAGGGGAGTCCGCGGACGCCGAGATCGACCGGCTCCGGGCGGACAACGACCGGGAACTGCGGGCGAGGGGGCAGGCCGAGCTGCTCTCACTGGCGGACCTGAGCGGCCTGGCCGCGGACTCCCACCTCGCGCAGCGCTACACCGGTTACCGGGCCACCCAGGACGCCACCCGGCTGGGCGAGGCCGCCCGCGCCCCCCACCTGAGGTTCCTGCGCTCCGCCGTCCCGCGGCCGGACGACCTCGTGGCCTGGCGGCCGACGCGGGTGCTGAACCTGAAGAACCTGGTGGTGCCCGCCTACGACCGGTACTTCGGGGACGACCCAGGCTTCGGCGAGAAGCTGCTCGCGGACGAGACCAGCGTGCTGACCATGGCCACGACGCTGCTCGCCTGGGCCCGACTGCTCGAACGGGTGGGCGTGGCGGAGGCCGACGCCGGGGCCCTCGGCGAAGTGAAGCGGGTGCTCTACCGGGTGCGCGCCATTGCCGTCCACCAGCAGGACCTGGCCGACCTCTACCTGGTCCGGCTGCCCGAGATCGCCTGGACCAGCGACGGCGGCGTGGCGGTCACCGGGTACCACCCGCCGGGGCTGCCCGCGGTGCCCACGTCCGAGACGGACCTGTGGACGGAACTGGGCGGCCTCCTCGACCCCGCGTCGGCGGACGGGCCGACCACCGCTCCGCTCTGGTCGGCGCTGCACGAGCAGTATGGACTGCTCGCCGGGATCCAGCCGCTGGACTCCTCAACCGACTGGTGGGCGCAGAGCGTGTTCTCGGTGCTGACCGCCCGGGTGCCCCCGGACCCGGAGGCGATGGTCCGGCTGAACGCCGCGATCTGTGTCACGGGCGGACCGATCGGTGCGGGCGAGCTGGTCGAGTACGTGTACCTGACCGGAGACCAGCAGCCGGCGGCCGGCCTGGACCTGGGCACGCTCCGGGCCGATGCGGCGCAGGCGGACCAGGAGCGGTTCGTGGCGGGACGGGGCGGGCCGCCGACCCCGGCGGACCCCGGCGGGATGGTCAGGTCGCGGGCCAAGCTCGCCGGGACGCTGCTCGGCAACTTCGGCGGCTTCCTGGACGCGGGCTGGCGCAGCCACGACTGGGCCTGGGGCCGGGCGGACGCCGCCGCCGCGCTCGTCGACCTGTTCGCCGCCGAGATCCGGCAGCTCAAGAAGGCGGGAGTGGTCGCGCAGCCGACGCTCGCCGAGATCGCCGCGGAGCTCGCGCCCGATGCGGACGGCACGCCGATCGACAAGGTCAAGGCCGCGCTGCAGGGCCCCTTCGTCTCGGAGGCGGCCCTCAACGTCGCCAGCCCGAGCTGGGCCGACCTGCGCCCGGGCTACCGGTTCGGCGTGGTGGCGCGAATGGCGCAACTGGCCTTCCGGGCGCTGTGGCCGCTCGGAGACTTCGCTCCCTCTGCGGCCGGAGCCGGCCCGGGCGGGCCCCTCCGGTGGTGGCGCGTCCTGGTCGCCGTCGTGCTGGCCGTGCTGCGGCCGGTGTGGGTCGTGCTCCCGCTGGTCATGCGTCCTGCAGTGCTCGTCGCGGCCGCGGTGTCGCTGCTAGTGCTCACCCACCCGTCGGAGGTGCCGGCCCCGAGCGGCGCCTGGCTCTACCCGGGCCCGGCGATCGTCGCGTTGGCGGCCCTGGTGGCCGCGGTCCGGATCTGGGTGCGGGCGAAGCGTTGGGGCGCGGTGGCGGCCGACGCGCCCAACCTGCTCGCCGGCGTGGCCACCCGGCGCCGGTTCGGCGCCGTCCTGGTCGGACTGGGTGGGGTGCTGCTGGCGGCGGGCACGATGTGGCTGTCGGTGTCGGCGGGGTGGTCGCTCACCCCGCTGGAGTCGGTGGCGTACGTGGTGGCGGGGGTCGTGCTGGCCCAGGCCGCCGTGACCCGCTCCGGACGGCACCCGCACCGCCGTCGCAGGGGCGACCCGCGCGGCTGGGGGGTCGTGGCTCTCGGCATCGGGCTGGCGGTGCTCGTCCGGGCCTCCGCCTCCGTGCTGGGCGACGGCGTGCTGCCGGTCGCGGCGGGCCTCGCCGCAGGTGGTCTCGCGTTCGCTGTCCACCATGCCTGGTGCCGCCGGTGGGCGCTGTGGTCGATCAGCGTGGTCGTCGGGCTGTTGACCGGCCTCGTCGCGGTGCTCACCGCGGGCAGTGTCCCGCTCGTCCTCGTCGCGACCCTGGGCGGGGCCGGCGGCGCGGCCCTCACCACGCTGATGGCACCGACGGTGGAGCACCTGGGCTCGAGCCCGGACGCGGACGCGGTGATGGCGGCGGAGGCAGCCGATCCGTCGCTGTGACGTGAGCGCGGAATATCTGGCGGGCCCGGGGACTTCATCGGTGGAGTGAGAGGCGCACGGGGAACGACGGTCGGCTTCCGGTCCGAGCGGGGCGCGGTGCTGATGGCCCTGATGCTCACCACCGGCCTGATCGCCATCGACGCGACGATCCTGGCCACGGCGGTGCCGTCGGTGGTGAAGGAACTGGGCGAGTTCGACCAGTTCCCGTGGCTGTTCTCGGTGTACCTGCTGGCGCAGGCGGTCTCCGTCCCGATCTACTCCAAACTCGCCGACACGATCGGGCGCAAGCCCGTGATCCTGGTCGGCGTCGGGCTGTTCCTGCTCGGCTCGATCCTCGCCGGCAGCGCGTGGAACATGACCTCGCTGATCGTCTTCCGGGTCGTGCAGGGCCTGGGCGCCGGGGCGGCCGCACCGATGTCGATGACGATCGTCGGCGACATCTACACCGTCGCCGAGCGGGCCCTCGTGCAGGGCTACATCGCCAGCGTGTGGGCGATCGCGTCCGTGGTCGGCCCGGCGCTGGGTGGCGTGTTCTCCCAGTTCCTGTCCTGGCGCTGGATCTTCCTCGTCAACATCCCGCTGTGCCTGATCGCGGGCTGGGCCATCCT
>JAGQUI010000395.1 GCA_020438595.1 Propionibacteriaceae bacterium
TCAGTGAACTCATGCCGGGACAGGACCTCCCATTCCAGAGTGGAGAAGAACGCGTCGGCGGCGGCGTTGTCGACACACGACCCGACTCGACCCATCGATTGACGAATCCCACTGTCCCGGCACAGTTTCGTGAACGAGCCAGCCGTGTAGGTCGAGCCCTGCCATCGATGTGGCGGCGGTGCGGGATCAGATCACCGCAGTGATGGAAGGCGGCGAGAAGGTGTCAATGGCCATGTCGCGGTCCCCGCTGGTGGCCAACTGAAAGTCCCCACCCCTCGCTGAGTTTCAGGTGGTCTTGAGTCGGGTTCCTCCGTTCGCTCTGGCCTGTTTCATTCGGTAGGAGTCGCCGTCGGTGATGACGGTGTGGCAGTGGTGCAGGAGCCGGTCGAGCATGCTGACCGCGGTGGTGTGCTCGGGTAGGAACCTGCCCCAGGACTCGAACGGCCAGTGCGACGCGATGCCGAGCGAGCGGCGTTCGTAGGCGGCGGCGACGAAGCGGAACAACAGTTGGGCTCCCGTGTCGTCCAGCGGGGCGAAGCCAAGCTCGTCGACCAGGATGAGGTCGTTGCGCAGCAGGGTGTCGATGACCTTCCCGACGCTGTTGTCGGCCAGCCCGCGGTAGAGGGTCTCGACGAGCTCGGCGGCGGTGAAGTATCGGACCCGGTGCCCGGCCTCGACCGCGGCGATGCCCAGGGCGATGAGGGTGTGGGACTTCCCGGTGCCGGCTGGTCCGATCATGCACACGTTCTCGGTAGCTCGGATCCACTCCAACGATGAGAGGTAGTCGAACGTCGCCGGCGGGATCGAAGACGCGGCAACGTCGAACTCGGCCAGGGTCTTGGTGACCGGGAAGCTGGCCTGCCGCATCCGGGTCCGGATGTTCGACTCGTCACGGGAAGCGATCTCGGCTTCGATGAGGGTGCGGAGGAACTCCTCGGGCTTCCAGCGTTGGGTCTTCGCGGTCACCAGCAGCTCGGGCGCCAGCCTGCGCATCGCGGCCATCTTGAGTCGCTTCAGGCCCTCGTTCAGGTCCGGCGGCAGCGGCGGTGGGGCGGTGGCGGTCACGACACCTCACCCCCATCCGTCCCATCGATCCGATAGGCGTCCAGTGACCTGGTCGGCACGGTGGGCAGGGTCATCACAAGTGCCTGCCCGGCTGCGGTGGGGCGGGGTGCGTGTCCGTTGGTGGCCAGGATCGACCGGACGTCGTCGGCCCGCCAGCGGCCGAAGGTGACCGCGCGTTCCAGGGCCGCGACCAAGGCGTCGTGGCCGTGCGCGGCCCCCAGGGTGAGTACGGTCGCGATCTCGGTGTTGAGCTTGGTGACACCGGCCGTGGCCGCCCCGACCAGGAACTGCTCGGCGACCGGTCCCAACGCGAGGAACTCCCGCTCGGTCGCTGTCTTGGGACGTGCGCCGCGACTCGGCGACGCGGGGCGGGGACGGTCGTAGTGGGCGTCGTCGATGCTGGTCTCACCGGGTGCCACCAACCCGTGCTCGGCATGGATCTCGCCGCTGATCGGCTCGATCACCCGCAGCACCCGGTCACGCTCGTCGACCAGCACCGTCACGACCCGACCGATGAGCCGGTTGGGCACCGAGTAGCGCGCGGACCCGAACCGGATGCAGGAGAGCTTGTCGACCTTCCTGGTGATCGGCGCCGGTCCGACCTGCAGCCGCAGCGACGGCAGCTCGCCCAGCAGCTCACGTTCGGTGGCCAGCCGCTGATCCGGGACCGCGTGGACCTCGCTGTGCCGGCGCCCGTTGACCTCCACACCCCAGGCCCGCGCCCGGTCGTTGAGCCCGGCGTACCCCTCGGCCCACACCGCGGCGTCGTCCTCGAGCCCCAACGGGACCAGCAGGTCGTCCTTGGCGTAGCCGACCAGGTTCTCCACGATCCCCTTCGATTCGGGGTCCGCGGCGTGACAGAAGTCAGGCCTGAACCGGTAGTGGGCCGCGAACCTGACGTAGTCCGGCGCCGGCACGACGACATTGGCGACGACGTTGCCCTTCAGACAGGCCATCCGGTCCGCGAGCACCAGCTTGGGCACCCCGCCGAGCTCCTCGAAGCACTCGGCCAGCATCGCCAGCGTGGTGGTCTGCTGCTCGTCGGGGGCGAAGCGGACGAACCGGTAGCGCGACCAGGCCAGCACCGCACAGAACACGTGCACTCGACGACCGGCGAGGACCTCAGTGCCCCAGTCGATCGCGAGGACCTCACCCGGCGTCCAGATCGCCGGACGCCGCCCCGCCGCGCGGGCTTGCCCGATACGCCACTCGCGTTTCGCGTCCGCGACCAGCCGCCGGAAATTCCGGTCCGACCCCACATAACCCGCCGCTCGTGCGGCCGGCAGCAGCCGCTTCGCGCTGATCCGACCGGCCGTGTCGTTGACCTTCACCGTCACCAACTGCGCGACCGAGTCGTAGTTGCGACCTCGCTCGACCCGCGTCGCCGGAGGCTCGCCGCGGCTGGCGGACTGGTGGGCCTCGATGACCCGCCGGACCGTCTTGTGGGTCGTGCCGCACAACTCGGCTGCTCCCCGGTAGCTGCCCACCTCGCGGTAGGCCGAAATGATGTCCATTCGTTCTCTCTCGTTCTTCAATGAAGACCCCTGCGTGGTGACGACGGCTGACTAGGCATCGCCACCGTCGCCACGCAGGGCCCTCAAGGACTGCTACAACACGCGAAGAACGAGGAGCGGGGACTTCTACTTGGCCACCACCGGGGACTGGTCATGGCCACCAGCGGGGACCGCTACCTGGCCACCAGTGGGGACTTTTTCATGGCCACGGACAGAAGGCCTTCCGTCTGCGAAAGGAGAAGTACGGTTTCTGAACCCGACTGACCGTGCCTGGTGAGACCGGCTACCTGTGCCTACAGGCTAAATCGCGTCGGCGTCGCAGTAGGTCAGGGCGTTTCGGGAACTACCCACTCGCGTTTTTCGTCACCTGACGAAATGGCCCGGAGTGCGGTCCGGGCCATTGTCATTGGTGATGGCGGCGTCCCTCATCGGCGATGTTCACGATCACGTATGCCGCTCGCGGCCTCACATTTCATCCTCCCGGGTC
>JAGQUI010000396.1 GCA_020438595.1 Propionibacteriaceae bacterium
GCGGGCGGGCACACGGGCGCACCCGGCGATCCGACGAGCGGCGCCACCATCACCCTGGGCCTGCTGCTGGCCCTGGCAGTGCAGAACGCGGTGCCGCCGTTCGCCACCGACATGTACAGCCCGTCCTTCCCGGCGCTGACCGTCGACCTGGACACGACCGCCGCGCTGGTCGGGCTGACCCTGACCGCGTTCTTCGTCGGCTTCGGCGCCGGCCAGCTCGTCGGCGGACCGATCTCCGACCAACGCGGACGGCGGCTGCCCATGCTGGTCGGCGGCGTGATCTGCACCCTCGGCGGGATCGCCTGCGCGCTCGCCCCGACCATCGGCCTGCTCGTCGCGGCACGGCTCGTCCAGGGCATCGGCGGCGGGGTCGCGTCTGTGGCCGCCCGCGCCGTGCTGATCGACGTGGCCAAGGGCGACGCCCTGGCCCGCTGGATGTCGGTGATGGTCGCCATCGGCGGCCTCGCCCCGATGGTCGCGCCCGTGCTCGGTGCGGGCATCCTGCTGGTCGGCGACTGGCGGACGGTGTTCTGGGTGCTGGCCGGCTTCGGCGTCCTGATGCTCGCCACCGCGGCGGCGTTCGTCCCCGAGACCCTGCCGCCCGGGCTGCGGCACGGCGGCGGCCTGCGCCAGTCGATGCGCGGCATCGTGGACGTGCTGCGGATCCGGCCCTACCTCGGCTTCATGCTCACCCAGTCCTTCGGGGTGTTCGCGATGCTTGCCTACATCGCCGAGTCGTCGTTCGTGCTGCAGGAGATGAAGGGCCTGACCGCGATGCAGTTCGCCCTGTTCTTCGCCGCGAACGCCGGGCTGCAGGTGGTGCTGTCCCTGCTGAACGCCCGGCTGGTCGGACGGTTCCGGCCCGAGCACCTGATGCTCGGCGGCATGGTCGCCACCGCGGTCGCCGTCGCGATGCTGACCGTGGGAGTGTTCTGGCTCGGGACGCCGCTGGTGCTCACCTGCGTCGGCTTCGTGGTGCTGGTCGGCGCGCAGGCCTTCATCATGGGCAACGCGGGCGCGCTCGCCGTGCGCGAGGCGCTGCACCTGGCCGGGGCCGCGTCCGCCGTGATGGGCGTGGCGACCGCGCTGGCGATGGGGCTCGGCGCCCCGCTGGCCAGCGCCGGCGGCGGGGTGACCGCGGTGCCGATGGTGCTGGTGATGCTGTTCGGCGTGGTCGCGTCCTGGATCTGCTACCTGGCGCTCGCCCGTCCGTCGCTGCGTCCCGACCTCAGCTGAACGGCGGCAGTTCGCCGCGCAGGTCCTCCAGGATCAGGCAGGTCTCGGTGCTGGCCGTCTCGGGGTGCCGGCTGAGTTCGTTGACGACGAAGTCGCGCAGGTCGTTGGTGGTCTCCGCGGCGATCCGGACGGCGAGGTCGTACTGGCCGCCGAGGAACAGCACCTCCAGCACGCCGCGGCAGCCGGCGAGCCGCTGCGCCTCCTCCCGCAGCCGCGGACGGGCGGACGCCTGCAGCCGGACCAGGATCAGCGCCTGGATCGGGCAGCCCACGCTGGACAGCTCGATCTCGGCGTGGAAGCCGCGGATCACGCCCGACTCGAGCAGGGCCTGGGTGCGGTTGTGCGCGGTCGACTCCGCGACCTGGGCGCCCTTCGCCAGCCGGCTGTTGGACATGCGCCCATTGCGCATCAGCAGCCTCAGCAGCCGCCGGTCGATGGCGTCGAGGTCGCGAGGATTCTTCGGCCGTTTCGGCCGCCCTGTAACACCGTCCCCGGTCACGTGTTGCACGCTAGCCGAGGATCCTTTCGATTGTGTTACCCCGGGTGGGCCGCGTGCCGGGTGATTCCCCACACTCGTGGGCAGGGACGGCGCGGGCCCGTCCGGCGAGAGGCAGTCATGAGGATCGGCGTTCCCACCGAGATCAAGAGCCAGGAGAACCGGGTGGCGATCACCCCGGCCGGGGTCGACCACTTGGTCCGGCGCGGCCACGAGGTGCTCGTGCAGTCGGGGGCCGGGCTCGGCTCGGCGATCACCGACGACGCCTACGCCCTCGCCGGGGCGACCGTCGTCCCGACCGCCGCGGACGCGTGGGGTGCCGCCGACCTGCTCTTGAAGGTGAAGGAGCCGATCGCCGCCGAGTACGGCTTCCTGCGCGCCGACCAGGTGCTGTTCACCTACCTGCACCTCGCGGCCGACCAGGCGCAGACCGAGGCGCTGCTGGCGTCCGGCACGACGGCGATCGCGTACGAGACCGTGCAGAGTGCGGACGGGGCGCTGCCGCTGCTGCGTCCGATGAGCGAGGTGGCCGGACGGCTGTCGGTGCTCGCCGGGACGAGTGCGCTGCTCAAGCACGCGGGCGGCGACGGGGTGCTGCTGCCCGGCGTCCCCGGTGTGACCCCGGGCAAGGTGGTCGTGATCGGCGGCGGGGTGGCCGGACGCAACGCCGCCCAGATCGCGCACGGCCTGCGCGCCGACGTGACCATCCTCGACATCTCCACCGAGCGGCTGGTGGCGCTCGACTCCGAGTTCGGGGGCCAGGTGAAGACCCAGATGTCGACCGCCTACGCGATCGAGGCCGCGATCCGCGACGCCGACCTGGTGATCGGCTCGGTGCTGGTGCCGGGCGCGCGGGCGCCGAAGCTGGTCAGCAACGAGATGGTGGCCGGCGCGAAGCCGGGCGCGGTGTTCGTCGACATCGCGGTCGACCAGGGCGGCTGCTTCGCCGACACCCATGCGACCACACACGCCGACCCCACCTACCAGGTGCACGACGCCGTCTTCTACGCGGTGGCGAACATGCCCGGCGCGGTGCCGGTGACGTCCACCTACGCGCTCACCAACGCCACCCTGCCGTACGTGACGAAGCTGGCCGACCTCGGCTGGCGGGACGCGCTGGCCGCCGACCCGACGCTCGCCAACGGCCTCTCGACGGTCGGCGGCGCCCTGACCAGCGGCCCGGTCGCCGAGGCCTGGGGCCACGCGTTCACCCCGGTCGCCCAGGTGCTGGCAGCCTGACGGTCCAACATCATCGGCTGCCGGAGGAACCGTCCCCGCCGTTCGCGGGGACGGTTCCTTTTCGGTTCGCTAGAACCG
>JAGQUI010000397.1 GCA_020438595.1 Propionibacteriaceae bacterium
CGTGCCGACCAGGTAGGCCATCACGCGGTAGCGGACCAGTGCGCCGCGAATGCCGGGCACCGCCTCCGGGGCGATCCGGGGGGTCTCCGGGGCTGTGGTGCTGCTCATTCGTCCTCCTCGTCGGCCAGCGTACCGAGTGAGCCCCTCCGGCCCAGCGTCCGCACGAACCGGATGGTCATGAACGCGCCGAACGCGGCGAACACCCACCACTGCAGGGCGTACCCGATGTTCTGCAGCGAACCCTCGCCGGTAGGCAGGGCGACCACTGCCGGGTCGAGTCCCTGCTGCTGCGATTCGCCTTCTGACAAGGTGATATAGCCCGGGAAGAGCTGCTGCGGCCAGAGCTGGGCCAGTGCTCCCAGCCGGACGGACGCGAGCGTCCCCGCGGGCACGACGCGGTCGTCGGACGCCTCGGACGGCAGGAACACCCCGGTCTGGGTGAGCGTGCCGGACGGGGCTGCCGGCACCGGCGCCGACACCGACGGCACCGTGCCACGGACAACCGCGAGCACGCGCCCGTCGTCCACCTGCAGCGCGCCGAGCACCCGCACCGCGCCGTCGGAGTCCACCACGAGCACCTGCTGGTCGGGCAGGTACGTCCCGGAGACCGTCACCGGCTTGCCGTAGATGTCGCCCACCGTGCCGTCGGCGGCCACGTTGTCCCGCAGCGGCACGGCCGGCTGCTGCGCCCGCAGCGCCGCGTTCTCGTTCTCCTTGTCCTCGAACACCCGCATCTGCCACAGGCCGAGGCCCAGCATGGTCAGGCACACCGCCGTCCCGAGGACGGCCACCAGCCACTGCCTGAGGCGCGTGCCCTGGGTCACGCGAACCACGCTACGCGGACGCGACGTGCCGCGCCCACGCGTTGTCGACGAGCTGTGCGCAGAGCAGCCCGAAGTCGTAGCCGGCCGCCTCGACGGCCTGCGGCGCCAGCGAGGTCTCGGTCATGCCCGGCGCCACGTTGGTCTCGATGTAGACCGGGGTGCCGTCGGGGCGGACGATGAGGTCGGCGCGGGACAGGTCCCGCAGCCCGAACAGCCGGTGCGTGGCGATCGCCAGGTCGGCGCACGCCTGCGCCACGTCCGCGTCCAGCGAGGCCGGCACGATGAACCGGGTCTCCCCGGCGGTGTAGCGCGCGGTGTAGTCGTAGATGCCCGAGTTCGGGCGGATCTCGACCGCGGGCAGCGGGACCTGCTCCCCGTCCAGCTCGACGACCGTCACCGCGACCTCGGTGCCCTCGACGAACTCCTCGATCACGGCCAGGTCGCCGTAGGAGTACGCCTGCACCATCGCCGCGGGCAGGCCGGCCACCTCGTCCACCTTCGTGCAGCCCAGGGCGGAGCCGCCGCGGGCCGGCTTCACGATCAGCGGGAACCCGATCCGCTCGCCGATCGCGGCCATGATCGCCGCGGCTCCGAGCTCGCGGAACATGTCGTGGGGGAGCGCGGCCATCCGGGGACGGGCGAGGCCGGCCTGCTCGACCAGAGGCCCGCCCACGGCCTTGTTGAAGGACCGCCGGCAGGCACTGGGCTCCGAGCCCACGTACGGCACGTCCAGCAGGCTCAGCACCTGCTGCAGGCCGCCGTCCTCGCCCACGCCGCCGTGCAGCAGCGGGAACGCCACCGGGTCCTTCAGCGAGCGCAGCAGGTCGATCAGGTCGCTGCCGATGTCGGACTCGACCACGTCCCGGCCCTGGTCGCGCAGCGCCTGCGCCACCCGCCGTCCCGAGCGGAGCGACACGTCCCGCTCGTGGGAGAGCCCGCCGGAGAGCACGACGATGGGGCCGTGGGGAGGGATTTCGTTCATGGTGCTTGCCTAACTGATGTCTGGCGCCGGGCCGGTGGACAGGTCGAGGTGGCGGGTGGGTTCGTCGCCGAGGCCGAAGGTGCGGTGCATCTCCAGCTCCTGCTCGAGCACCTCGCCGAGCCGGCGGGTGCCCTCGTAGATGCGCTCGGGCGTGGGGAAGCAGAACGACAGCCGCATGTTCCGGGAGCCGAGGCCGTCGGCGTAGAACGCGGTGCCGGGGGTGTAGGCCACCCGGGCGGTCACCGCGCGGGGCAGCATGGCCTGCGAGTCGAGGCCCTCGGGCAGGGTGACCCAGACGAAGAAGCCGCCGTCCGGGTGGGTCCAGGTGGTGCCGGGGAGCATGTGCTCGGTGAGCCCCTTGAGCATCGCGTCCCTGCGCTCCCGGTACATGTCGCGATAGACCGTGATCTGCCCGCGCCAGTCGAACTCGTCCAGGTAGGTCGCGATCGCGAACTGGCTGAACACCGGCGGGCACAGCGTGGCCGCCTCCTGGGTCAGCACCAGCTTCTCGCGGACGGCGTGGGGCGCGAGCGCCCAGCCCACCCGGTAGCCCGGTGCGAAGATCTTGGAGAACGAGCCCAGGTAGACCACGTTGTCGGCGTCCATGGAGCGCAGGGCGGGCAGCGGCTCGGCGTCCAGGGTGAGCAGGCCGTAGGGGTTGTCCTCGATGATCAGCAGGTCGTGTTCCCTGGCGATCGCGATGAGCTCCCTGCGCCGCTCGACGGTCTGCGTGACGCCGGTGGGGTTCTGGAAGTTCGGGATCGTGTAGAGGAACTTCACCCGCTTGCCCGCGGCCTTCAGCGAGACCAGCGCGGCGCGCAGCGCGACCGGGTCGATGCCGGCGTCGTCCATCGCGACGTGCACGACCTGGCACTGGTAGGCGCGGAAGGTGCCCAGCGCGCCCACGTAGCTGGGCCCCTCGGCGAGCACGACGTCGCCCGGGTCGCAGAACACGCGGGTGACCAGGTCGAGCGCCTGCTGGGAGCCGCAGGAGACGACGATGTCGTCGGCGTGGGCGTGGATCTGCTCCTCGGCCATCACCTCGACGATCTTCTCCCGCATGAACGGCTCGCCCTGGCCCGACCCGTACTGCATGGCCTGGGTGCCGCGCTCGGTGATCAGCCGGTCGACAGCGCGTCCGAGCGCCTCGCGGGGCAGGTCGGCGATGTTCGGCATGCCGCCGGCGAGTGAGACCACCTCGGGACGGTTGGCGACGG
>JAGQUI010000398.1 GCA_020438595.1 Propionibacteriaceae bacterium
GGCGGTGGGGCGCTCGGCCCCGCTCAGGTCCGGGTGGCGGTGCAGCTCGCGGCGCAGCGCCCGGGCATGCGGCAACTCGTGCTCGAGGTGTGCCACCAGGTCGGCGAGCAGCCGCTCCGCGTCCGCGCTGGGCCAGGTGGTCACAGGGCCATCTTGCAACATAACCGGTCTCGCGTGCGGGCCGACCCTTCGTGATGCCCCGCTCGCCTCGCTCACGAGGCTCCTCAGGGAGCGACGGGGGTGGTCGCCGGCGCGGGTGCTCAGGGGGTGACGGCCAGCGGCCGGAAGACCTGGACGTTCACGGCCACGACCAGATTGCCGCCGGTGACGTCCTCCGGTACGCGGTGGAACGCGTTCGGGCCCATCGCGATCACGTCCGCGGCGAGGGCCGCACCCACCTGGCTGGTGCGGACGAGCCCGCCGAGCGAGAGCGGCTCGAAGAACTCCGCGGCGGCCAGCGCCAGCTGGTCGGCCTTCCCCGCCGGCACCTCGAGCAGGCCGTGCCGGTCGCGCAGCCCGGCGAGGTGCTCGGGCTTCGGTGTCACCACCACCAGCCGGCCGTCCGGACGCAGCACCCGCGCGAACTCCGCCAGGTTCCGCGGGGCGAACACGCACAGCACGCCGTCGAGGCAGTGGTCGGCGATCGGCAGCCCGCGCCAGACGTCCGCCACCACGGCGGCGATCCGCGGGTCGAGGCGCGCCGCGAGCCGGGCCGCGGCCTTCGACACGTCCAGCGCGACGCCCACGCCGGCCTCGTCGTCGCCGAGCGCCCGGAGCAGGTAGTGCGCGGTGCCCGAGCCCACCTCGAGCACCCGGGGACGGCCGGTGAGGTGCGCGGCCACCTCCGCCGCGACCAGCTCGAACAGCCCGGACGCGTGCACGCGGCCCCGGGCCGCCAGCATCTCCGCGGTGTCGGCGTTGCCGGGCTCCGGACCGCCGAGCAGGTTCACGTAGCCCTGTCTCGCCACGTCGAAGGAGTGGCCGTCCGCGCACCGCAGCGCACGTCCGGCGCCGGCGTCGACCAGGCCCAGCCCGCTCCCGCACCGGGGGCAGGCCAGCAGGTCGAGCGCTGCCTCGATGCCCACTACCCGGCCGCGAAGACCAGTCCGGTGCCGTCGTCGGCGGTGATGGTCAGCTCGTTGCCCTGGATCGTGTAGCCCGTCGCGGCCTGGAGAGTGCCCAGCACCGTGTACTCCTGCTTGTCGAGTTCCTCCGACCCGCAGGACATCCTGGTGCTGGCCAGCGGGCCGACCGTGAAGCTGCCGTCCGCCGCGGTGACGTCGCCGTGGAAGGAGTTGCACGCCTTGCCGGACAGCTGGCCGTCGGAGATCGTCAGGGTCACCGTGCTCTCGGCGACCGGGGACGCGACCGCCTCGCCGCTGATGATCCCGGTCAGGGTCCACTCGGTGCCCTCCAGGGGCTTGTCGGTGACCCTGGCCAGCGTGAGCACGGCGGTGTCGTCCGAGCCGAAGAGCTCGGCGCCGTCGTCACCCGCGGTCCGCACGCCGGTGACCTGGGTGAGGGCCTCGGTGAAGGCCTGCTCCTGGGCCATCACGTCCTCGGCGCACGCCATCTGGGTCATGATCCCCGGCGTGATGGTGACCTTCGTGACGTCCTGGGTGTAGGCGGCGTTGTAGCGGTTGCAGCTGGCCAGGCCGGAGACCGTGTCGGCGGAGAACTCCATGGTGGGCTCGTTGCCCGTGATCGGCGCCGCGCCGTTGATCGCGGTGACCGTCCACGACGTGCCGTCCAGCGTCGGCGCCGGCGTCGCGGCGGGCCCTGCCGGCGTCGCTCCCGAGCTGCACGCGCTCAGCAGCGCGATCAGGCCGAGCGACACGACCCAGAACATCCTCATCAAGTCTCCCCTTCCTTCCCGGCCGGAGGTGCTGCAGGACGGCGCGCAGCGCGCACGTCCGAGCGGATCAGCACCACCAGCCCGATGCCGGCCATACCGGCGAACGTGAACCATTGAATCGCATAGGAGAAGTGATTGCCCTCGGTCAGGGCAGGTGGCTGCACGGGTGCCAGCCCGCCGTCCTGCGCCGGGGTGACCTCGATCAGGGAGACGAAGCCGTTGACGAGGGGGTAGGGCAGCGACGCGGCCAGGGCGTCGGAGTTGACCAGCCGGATCGTGTTGGTCGGCTGCACCGGGGTCATCGCGTCCTGGCTGCCCTGCTCGTTGCGGCGGACGTAGCCGGTGATGCTGACCTGTCCGGACGGCGGCGCCGGCAGCACGGTCGGGTAGTCGGCGTCGTTCGGCTTCACCCCGAAGCCGCGGTCGACGAGCACCCACTCTCCGGTGGTCGTCTGCAGCGGCGTGACCACCTCGTAGCCCGACTGCTCGCCGTTGGAGCGGTACCGGACGAGGAACTGGTGGTCGGCGTCGAAGGTGCCCTGCAGGCTCACCCGCTGCCACTGGTCGGCCTCGACGATGGTGTGGTCGAACACCGACTCGAAGCTGACCGGCGTGGAGTTCTCGTGGGCGACCACCGAGTCGTTCATGGCGCGCCGCTGGTCGAGCCGGGCGAGCTGCCAGAAGCCGAGGTTCACGAACGCGATCGCCAGCGCGACCACGAAGACCGCCAGGGCGAGCCAGCGCAGCCACAGCCGGCGTCCGGTGGGACGGGCCCCCATCGGTGTGGAGAGCAGCTTCATTCGTCCTCCACCGTGCCGTCGACGGTCTCGCCCCCGGGCAGCGCGGGACGGCTGGTCTCCGGGTGCCCCGACTCGGACTCGGGCTGGCTGCGCTGGTCGATCGCGTTGGCCAGCATCACCGCGAACGCGGGCAGCACGGCGGCGGCGACCAGCAACAGCAGGTTCCAGGGCAGCGGGGTCACGGTGGCGGCGAGGAAGCAGGCGACCCGCACGCCCATCGTCCACAGGTAGCGCACCCGGCGGGCGTCGGTGTCCAGGGTGCGGCCGAACCGCGCGCTGGTGATCAGCGCCGGTTTGCGCAGCTTGGCCGGACCCACCCCACCAGCCTAGGTCCAGGCCCGGTC
>JAGQUI010000399.1 GCA_020438595.1 Propionibacteriaceae bacterium
AGCAGCTCCCAACGTTCGTCGGCGCTGGCGCCCGTGGGGGTGTTCGCGCTTCGGCGGAGGGGAGGGACGCGCAGGCGAGGGCAGACCTTGTTGCTGGCCGCCCACTCCAGGAATGCCGTGACGCGTCGACGAACCGGGGGGCCGTCAACGAGCCAGAGCTCGAGTCGTCCCTGATCGAGCATCGCCAGAGACTCCGAGCGGATGGTAAGCCAGCTCATCAGGTCGAGAACTTGCTGCAGCTCCTGCCGCCGCCCGTCCGATTGCCGTCGCCCGACCGGGCGGGCCTGTTCGCGTAGCTGCCGCAGATGACGCCAACGGACGAACCGGTCGAACAGGCGGCGATGATCCGGGTTGGCGATCTGGGCCGACCGGTCTTGGCACCAGGTCTCGAATCGGATCAGTTGCTCGTCCCGTGCGGGCAGCAGGCCATGCTCGGCTAGCAGTGCCCTCACGGGGCCTGTCGACCCTGGCGTGCCGAGTCGATCCAGCAATTCGTGGCTCAGCGGCTCTGTGCTCGTCAGTGCCTCTCGCAGGATCGCGACCGTAGTGTTGCGGCGGAAGGCGTCCAAGGTGCGTCGCTCGTCCGCGGCGAGGAATCGTTCCCGCATTGCGGCGAGCGTCGGATCCGCTGCGACGACGCTGTCGGGCAGCAGCTCGCGGATCTTGTCGTCGGCGTAGCAGCGATCACACCATCGGCGGTGGTGCAGGCGACCGTGCGCCCCGCAGCGACGGCAGTCGCGGAACATCAGCGGGCTGTTCCGGGCGCAACGTTGGCAGAGCGGACCTTGATCGGTGCGGGCGCTGACTCGCGTGTCGCGGCCGCAGCTGATGCAGGTCTCGACGACGTGCGGGGCGCAGTACCAGCAGAGGGGCTCCCCGTCCGGGGTCACCCGGATCGAGTACCCCACCCGGGTGCAGATCGAGCAGGGCCTGCGGGGGCGTGCGCAGGGGAGGCAGATCGCCTTCACTGTTCCCGCGAACCGGCACTCCCGCTCCTGACCGCACTGGTGACAGACATCAACTCTGGTAGCGGCGTAGCAGCTCAGGCAGATCGCTTTCTCGGTGCCGGGGAACCGGCACCGACCCTGGGCGCCGCAGACCGTGCAGACATCAGCGCCGGACGCGGTCCGGCAGGCGGAACACATCGGCCCGTCCGGGGTGCGCACCGCGATCAGCCGGTGATTGCCGCAGCTGACGCAGCTAGCCCAGGATTCCGGGAGCTGGTTTGTGCAGGCCTGGCAGAGCCGGTCACCGTTGGCGAGCCGTAGCTCGAGGTGCGCGGTGTTTCCACAGCCGTCGCAGACCGCCTGGTGCGCCGCCTTGTAGCAGGAGCTGCAGCAGATCCTTCCCCCGAGCCGGTCCGGGAGCCGTCCGGAGCGACCGCAATGTCCGCAGGTCAGGGCCGGCAGCCGGGCACCGAGCTCACGCAGCCGCGTGTAGAAGGCCGCAAACAGCGTCGACGAGGCGGGAGGGTCGGCGAGCCAGCCTGGCCCGAACAGTTCGCACTCCAACGCCAACCGCAACAGCCGGTCCGCTTTCAGGCCCTCGGTCGCCGTGAGCATCATGTGCATGGTCCCGCCGGGGATGTGCGAGGCGACGAAGCGATCCAACCGCTTGTCAGTCACGTCCTGCAATGCCCGCCAGCACGAGCGGCAGTAAGCGTGGTCACCCACCTGCGCGTGCCGCAACTGCTCACTCCGCTCGCATTCGACGCAGTCGATCAGCACGTCCAGACGCGCCCGCCCGCACGCCGCGCAAATCCGGTCCTCACCGTCGCGGCAGTTCAACAGCACGACTCGGCCGCAGCGCGCGCACCCCGGCGGACGGACCGTGCTGCCACCGGCGGCAGCGAGCTCGAGCAGGATCCGGTCCAGCACCAGCGGAATCCGCGTCGATCCCGCGACCAGCATCCCCGGGTCCTCACGCAGTTGCGCGAGCAGCCGGCGTCTTCCCGCCTCTTGCACGACCTCGCGGTCCACGATCCCGCCGATCACCCCAGGCGCGACCGTCGTCTCGACCGCGGCGATCGTCGCGACCAGGGCGTCGCGAACCTCAGCCATCTGCGGGAAGCACGCGCGCCCGCGGTGGGCGCAGGCCCTTCTCCCGCAGTGTCGCGGCGCCGCTCGCGGACCGGTCCTCGCCGTCCGTGCCGGTCGCGGCCGCCGACGCTCCCAGGTCGACCTTGCGGACCAGGTCGTCCGCGCTGCACTCGAAGATATCCATCAGCGCGACGAGCACGTGCATGTTCAGTCGCTCCGGCTTCTCCGTCGCCAGCCGGTAGATCTGGCTCGCCGACAGCTCGATGCCGCGCTCGCGCAGCAGCGGCACCAGCTTCGAGGTCGCGAAGATTCCCGACGCCGCCATCACCTCACGTAGCCGCCACTCATACCCGATCACCCTCATCAGCTCGATCCTTCCTCCCGCGGCCGCAGCCGCTCCAACGCATCCCGCATCATCTTGTTCGCGAAGTCGCCGCTGATCCCGGTGTAGATCGACGTCGTCGACTGGTGCTGGTGCCCGACCTGGCGTTGCACGAAAACCGGGTCCACACCCTCCTCGATCAGGTGCGTCACGTAGCTGTGCCGCAGCGCGTGCGGCGACAGCACCGGGTCGAGCCCAAGATCGTCGCGGTACTCGGCGAACCGGTCAGACAGCTCCCTCGTGCGCAGTCGTGTGCCGCGCTCCGACAACCACAGAGCCCGCTGACCGTCGGGCCGCATCAGCGGCCAGACGTTCTTCACATAGTCCTCGACGGCCTCGACCGCCCAGTCCCGCAACGTCGCCACCGATCGGCGCTTGGGCGGTCCGCCGCGGGAGGCCTTGCCGTACCGGACGTGCAGCATCCCGTAGTCGCCGAACTCTGGGGCGTGCGCATTGCGGTAGAAGTCGGTCACGTCCAGGTGGACTGCCTCGTTCGCCGGCTCTTCACACTTGGGGTGGGGGCTGGTCGAGTCCGCCGGCGACCAGGAGCATGCGTAGCCGGTAGTTCTCCCGGT
>JAGQUI010000039.1 GCA_020438595.1 Propionibacteriaceae bacterium
CTCGCGACCACCGAGCCCGTTGGACGCCGATCGCGGTACGCACTATTGCGCCTGATCGGCGAAAATGGTGCCGGAGGTGCCGGATGGATGGACTGGAGTTGCGTCCGCTGCTGGCGGCGGATGTGCGCGCCGCTCTCGCCGTGCAACGGGCGGCGTTCGCCGTGGAGGCGAGGCTGTACGGCGATCCCGAGCTGCCTCCGCTGCAGGAGAGCGAGGCCGAGTTCGTGGCCGGGCTCGGCGGTGCGGTGGGGTTCGTGGCCGTACTGGATGGGCGCCTGGTGGGCTCCGTGCGGGTACGGACGGCCGGCCGCAGCCTGCACATCGCGCGGCTCTCGGTCGCTCCCGACGTGCAGGGACGCGGCATCGGGGCGGCCCTGCTGGCCCGGGCCGAGGCTGCCGCCCCCGCGGACGAGGCGCTGCTGTTCACCGGCCACCTCAGCGCGGGGAACCTCCGGCTGTACGCCCGTGCCGGCTACGTCGAGGAGCGCAGGCAGCGGGTGGACGACGCGGTCGTCCTGGTCCACCTGCGCAAGGACCTGGCTGGAGCGACCCCGACCTGAGGAGGTCAGCCCTCCCGGGGCAGCCAGGGGATCGAGATCGGCGGCAGGCCGACCCGGCTCGGCACCTCGACCCGGGTGTTGCCCGTGCCCTCGCCGACCCCGGTGCCCAGGTCGGTCATGAACGGCCGCACGTCACCGGTGCACACCGTGGTGGATGTGCCCGAGGGCACCTTGCCCGTGATCAGGTAGGAGTCGACCCGGTCGGTCACGCAGTCGGACGTGCCGTACGCGGTGTGGCCCCAGGAGTCGCTGCGCAGCAGGACGCTGTTGGGCATCAGGGTGTTCGCCTCGACCGCGCCGTTGTAGTTCGTGGCGGGGTCGTGGTAGTTGCCGACGACGAGGACCTGGGCCGCGGTCGAGCGGGAGTAGGTGCCGTGGTAGGCGTCCTCGTCCCTTGCCTTCCAGTAGTCGGTGGCGCACTGGACGTCCGCCCAGCCCCAGATCTGGCCGAAGTGCGGCGCGCGGATCGCGGACTTCGCCGCGGCCGACACCCAGGCGCTGGCGTCCGACGGCTGGTAGGCGTCGGTGCACAGGACTCCCGAGTAGGCCTCCAGGCCGTTGTCGTAGCCCGGGTCCTCGAGGGCGGCGACCTTGTGGAAGGCCCGGACCAGGCTGGACACGCGGTCGCCGGCCGTGCTGACGTCCGTGTCGCTGCCCGTGCCGAGGATCTGCTCGAGTGCCGCGATGATCTGCGCGAGGTAGTCCATGCCCTCGGGGTAGTAGAGCAGGCTGAGGCTGTCGGCGATGAAGTCCTGGTAGCTGTACACGAACGCGTCGTCGCCGTCGCCGATCCGCAGCGTCTCGGCCTTCAGGGAGGCGGCCACGGCGTCGAAGTCGGCCTGCGGGTCGTCCAGCGGGCAGTACTCGGGGCCCGCGTCCGCGCAGGCGGCGAGGCCCGCGACCAGTGCGGCCCACGACCCGTCGCCCGACTTGATCCGGGTGGTCGCCGGGATCGAGGACGTGACCTTCGTGCCCGCCCACGACACCGGGTTGAGCACACCGTCGATGGCGATGGTCCGGAACCGGTCCGGGAAGATGCTCGCGTAGACCTCGCCGAGGTAGCTGCCGTAGGAGAAGCCCAGGTAGTTCAGCTTGCTGTCCCCGACCGCCCGTCGCAGCACCTCCATGTCGCGGGCGACCTCGGCGGTGGACATCGACGACGCCAGCGACTTGCCGTACTTCGAACAGGCCCTGGCGAGGTTCTCCGAGGAGGCGATGAAGTCGCCCTGCTCGGCGGTGGAGGGGAAGGCCTCGCCGAGCCCGGACAGGGCGGACGCCTGCGACGTCGAACTGGAGAAGCAGGTGACGCGGGTGGAGCCGTTGGTGCCGCGCGGGTCGAAACCGACGATGTCGAAGTGGTCGAGCACCGACTGGGAGAGGAACTCGGTCGCGGCGGCGGCCAGGTCCACCCCGGAACCGCCGGGCCCGCCGGGATTCACGAAGAGGGTGCCGATCCGGGCCTCGGGATCGGCGGCGGGCACCTTGAACAGGGCGAGGGTGACCTTGGCCTTCTTGGGCTTGTCGTAGTCGAGCGGCACCTTCACCGTGCCGGCGTAGCCGCCCCGGTCGGGATCCTCCACCCAGGTGATCTTCGCCTTCACCCGGCTGACCCGCTTGGACTCCTTCGCGCTGGTCTTCGCCGTCGCGGCGTCCGCGGGCGCCGTGCTCGCCAGCCCGACGGGCAGGGCGAGGCAGGCCGCGAGCAGCACGGCAATCCACAGGCGGGGCCTTGACGGGTTGGGCATGACTCTCCAGGACGACACGACTGGGCGTCCCTCAATATACCGGCCGGGGAATAACGGCGGGGGGTGTGTCACCCGGACGGGTGACAGGCTGCCCGGGGTGGACCGAGTTAGGAACCGTCCCCAACTCGGTCCGGACCAGGTTGGGGACGGTTCCTTACTCGGTCCACCCGAGGATCACACCAGGTAGTTCTCGATCCGGACCACTTCTGCCGCGTCCAGTTCGAGGTCGGCGGCAGCGGCGGAGTCGATGATCGAGGCGGGCTTGGACGCACCGGGAATCGGGATCACCACCGGGGCGAGGGAGAGCTCCCAGGCGAGCACGACCTGGTAGGGCGACACCTCCCGGGCCAGCGCGATCTCCGACATCACGCTCTGGGTGCTGCCCACCTGGGGGGCCCGCCGGATCCCGCCGAGCGGGCTCCACGGCAGGAAGGCGATGCCGAGCTCCGCGCAGTGCTCGAGCTCGGAAAGGCTGGACGTGAACTGCGGGCTGAACTGGTTCTGCACCGAGACCAGCCGGTCGCCGAGGATCCCGCGGGCCTCGTCGATCTGGGCGACCGAGGCGTTGGAGATCCCGGCCATCTCGATCACGCCCTCGTCGAGCAGTTCGACCAGCGCGCCGATCGACTCCGCGTAGGGCACCCGGGGATCGGGACGGTGGTACTGGTACAGCCCGATCGCCTCGACGCCGAGTCGTGCGGCTGACGCCTTCGCCGCCTCCTTCAGGTAGGTCGGGTCGCCGTTCTGGGTCCAGCTGCCGTCGCCCGGACGCAGGTGCCCGCCCTTCGTCGCCACCAGGACGTGGCTGGTGTCGGAGCCGTAGGAGCGCAGCGCCTCGGCGATCAGGACCTCGTTGTGGCCGACCTCGCCGGGACCGAGGCAGTACGCGTCCGCCGTGTCGATCAGAGTGATCCCCGCTTCCAGCGCCGCGTGGATCGTCTCGATCGACTGCTGGCGGTCGGGGCGCCCCTCGATGGACATGGGCATGCCGCCCAGTCCGATCGCGCTCACCTGACGGCCTCCGATGGTGCGGTTCTGCACAGTGTTCCTCCTCGTTGCTGCCCTTACCGTACGACCATCGGCGCCGGCGCTCCGCCGGGTTCGCCGAATGTCACAGCCCGGGCGCAGCCGGTCAGCGGACGGCGACGGTGCGTTCGGCCAGTTCGCGGCCCCACCGGGTGGCCCGGGCGAGTTCGCCGTCGGCGAGTGGTCCCTCCATGCCGGTGACCCAGAAGGACGGCCCGACCGTGGTCTGCGTTCCCCGGCGGCGCAGCGCCCGGGCCGCCGCACGGGCGGCGGTGCCGAGCTGGATCCGGGTGTGGATGGACGTGTCGAACGTGGCGACGTCCACCCCGTCAGGGATCCGCACGGCCTGGATCCACTCCCGGATCCCGGCGCGCTCCGGATCCGGCGCCCCGTTGCGGGCGGCGTCGTCCCGACTGCCCGCGTTCGGCATCGACAGCGTGTGGGTCGGGGCGCCGATCACGAGCAGGTCCACGTCCGCAGGCAGTTCCGCCGGGGCCCGGGAGGCGTGCACCACCTGCACGCTGCCCCGTCCGCGCACCGCGGCGATGCCGCCGCCGATCGCCTCGGCGATGGCGAGGGTGTTCCCGAACAGCGATTCGGTGACGATCAGGGCGGTCATGGTGCGCCCAACCCTAGGCCGCGGGCACGAGGCCACGCCTGGCAGCCACGGACTGGATCCGATTGCAGTTGAATACGCAACAATGCGTAGGTTAGGCTGCCCTCAGCCGACGCACAGTGTTGTCGGTACACCACATGAGGAGTGCGATATGCCCAACAGTCCTGCCGGAGCCGCCAAGAAGGTCAGGGCGCTCGGTCTGGTCACCATCATCTTCGGGCTGATCTTCGTCGTGGCCGGCGCGGTCACCTGGGGAATGGTCAGCACCAAGCTCGCCGCGGAGAACATCACCGTCTCCGAGGACGCGCCGATGTTCGCCGGAGCCACCGTGACCGGCCCGCTCGAAGCCTTCGTCCAGGCCGACGTGATCAACCACCATGCGATGGAGGCCACCGGCGGCAAGACCTACGCCGAGCTCGGCCGTGAGGACCCGCTGCGCCAGACCGCGATGACGGCCTCGTTCCTGCGCTCCTCCCTGTTCACCTCGGTGATCGCCTTCGGCGTCGCCCTGTTCGCCGTCGGGGTCGGCGTGCTCTCGATCCTGATCGGCTGGGCGCTGCGCCTGGTCGGCGCGCCGGTGCCGGTGGCTGCCGCCGCTGAGGCGAACGTGGTCGCGAACGAGTAGTCGCCCACACGCACTGAGGGGCCGGGACGGTGATCCGCCCCGGCCCCTCGGCGTTCGCGCTCAGACCTCTTCGATCGGGGCGTCCGGTGCGTTCTTCCTGACCGACTCGATGCCGTTCTTCGCGCTCGCCTTGCTGGAGTAGCCCTCGCCACCGGTGGCGATGGTCTGCCCGTTGGAGGCCTTCAGGCGCCAGCGGTACTCGCCCTTGGCATCGGTGTACAACTCGAACCTGCCTGCCATCACACCCTCCTGTCCGGGGCGGACTCCGCCGTCCGCCGCGGCTCAGGCTAGTGCGACGATCAGGAGAACTGCAGCCATGCGGCGGAATCCCGGGCCAGCCGGCCCTCGACCAGGTCGGTGCTGGCGAGGAGCACGGTGGCGCCCTCGGGCAGCGCGACCGGATCATCACCGAAGTTCACCCAGCAGCCGAAGCCCGGCTCGCGGGTGAACGCGAGCACCCCGTCGCCCGCCTCTGCCCAGGCCAGGGCGCCGTCGCCGAGCGCGGGCAGTTGCGCGCGCAGGGCGAGGGCCTGCCGGTACAGCGCGAGCGTGGAGCCCGGGTCGGCCTCCGCCGCCTCGGCGCTGTGGGTGCCCCAGTCGGCCGGCTGCGGCAGCCACGGCTCGGCGGACCCCTCCGGGCTGAACCCGAAGGACGCACCGCCGCTCGTCCACGGCAGCGGGACGCGGCAGCCGTCACGGCCGACGTTCTCGCCGTTGGTGCCGGCGAAGATCGGGTCCTGCCGGGCGCCGTCCGGGATGTCCTCGACCTCGGGCAGGCCCAGTTCCTCGCCGGCGTAGATGTAGGCGCCGCCGGGCAGGGCCAGGCTGAGCAGGGCCGCGGCCCGCGCCCTCCGCTGGCCGGTGGGCAGGTCGACCGGCAGACCGAGGTAGGCGTGCAGGTTCGGGAAGTCGGTCGGGACCAGTTCCTGCGGACGGGCGTAGCGCGACGCCGGCCGGCACACGTCGTGGTTGCCGAGCACCCAGGTGGCCGGCGCCCCGACCGTTGCGTGCGAGGCGAGGGTTGAGGTGATCACCCGGCGCAGGTCGGCCGCCAGCCACGGCGCCTGCAGGAAGTTGAAGTTGAACGCCGTGTGCAGCTCGTCCGGGCGCAGGTAGGCGGTGAGCCGGTGGTCGCGGCTCACCCAGATCTCGCCGCAGAAGGCCTTGGGCTCGGCGTAGGAGTCGGCGACGGCCCGCCACTCCCGGAACACGTCGTGGACGCCGGGCTGGTCCCAGTGCGGGTGCGCGTCGTCGGGGGCGTCCTCGGGCAGCGGGAAGGTCAGGCCGTCGAGGTCGCGCAGGTCGGCGTCCTTGGCCAGGCCGTGGGCGACGTCGATCCGGAAGCCGTCCACGCCGCGGTCGAACCAGAACCGCAGGGTCTCCTCGAACTCGGCGTGGATGTCGGGGTGGTTCCAGTTCACGTCCGGCTGCTCGGGCGCGAACAGGCGCAGGTACCACTGGCCCGGCCGCCCGTCGGCCTCGGTGACCCGGGTCCAGGCCGGGCCGCCGAACTCGCTCATCCAGTCGTTGGGGGGCTCGTCGCCGTTCGGCCCGCGGCCGTCGCGGAAGATGAACCGGTCGCGTTCGGCGGAGCCCGGGCCCGCGGCCAGGGCCGCGGCGAACCAGCGGTGCTGGTCGGAGGTGTGGTTCGGGACGATGTCGAGGATCACCCGGATGCCGGCGTCGTGCGCCTCGGCGATCATCGCCTCCGCGTCCGCCATGGTGCCGAAGACGGGCTCGATCGCCCGGTAGTCGGAGACGTCGTAGCCGGCGTCCTTCATCGGGGACGGGTACCACGGGTTGATCCAGATCGCGTCGATGCCGAGCGCGGCGAGGTACGGCAGCCGGGCCCGGATGCCGTTGATGTCGCCCACGCCGTCGCCGTTGCTGTCGGCGAAGCTGCGCGGGTAGATCTGGTACACCACGGCGTGGCGCCACCAGTCGCGGTCGGAGGCGATCGAGGCGGGGAGCGGCATCGGGACCCTTTCTTTACCGATACAGAAGGCTGTACCGGTAAAGATATACTCGTGCCGGGTGGTTCGCAAGCCCGGCCCAACCAGCCGGAGGAGGGAGGGACGCCATGGCGCGGGTGACCCTGCAGTCGATCGCCGACCGGGTCGGGGTGAGCCGGATGACCGTGTCGAACGCCTTCTCCCGTCCGGACCAGCTCTCCGAGCCGCTGCGCGAGCGCATCCTCGCGGTCGCGGCGGAGCTGGGCTACCTCGGGCCCGACCCGTCCGCCCGATCGCTGGCCACGGGAACCACCGGCACCGTCGGCGTGCTGTGGGCCGCCGACCTGCGCCATGCCCTCGCCGACGAGGTCTCGGCCCGGTTCCTCGGGGCGGTCGCGGACGAACTGGGACGGGCCGGCCTGGCGCTGACCCTCGTCCCCGCCAGCGTGGACGGCGCCGTCGTGCCCGCCAGGGACGTGGCGATGGACGGCGCGATCGCCTTCTCCTGCGACCCCGAACTGCCCGCCCTGGACTGGCTGCAGCGCCGCGACCTGCCGCTGGTCTACGTGGACATGGCCGCGCCCCCGGGGGAGGTGACGATCACCATCGACGACCGCGGCGGTGCCCGTGCGGCCGCACAGCACGTGGTGGACCTCGGGCACCGCCGGGTGGCGCTGCTCACGTCCGGCTACGGGCCCGAGCCCGGCATCGTCACCGGCCCGCTCACGGCGTCGGCGGCCCGGCACCGGGTGATCACCGAGCGGCTCGCGGGCTGGCGGGACGCGCTCACCGCGGCCGGGATCGACCCGCTCGTGGTGAACCAGCCGGACGACTACTCCCCGGCGCCGCTCGCCGCCGCACGGATGCTGGACGGCCCGGACCGGCCCACCGCCGTGCTCTGCCTGACCGACGTGCTCGCGCAGTCCGTGCTCGCCGCCGCGTCGGACGCCGGCCTCACGGTGCCCGACGACCTCGCCGTGGTGGGCTTCGACGACCACCCGCTCACCCTGCGCACGCGGCCCACCCTGAGCACGGTCCGCCAGGACGTGGACGCCAAGGGCCGGGCCGCAGCGCGGGCCCTGCTCCGCCTTGTCGCCGGCCGCGCGGACAGTGCCCTGTCGCGTCCGCGCAGCCGGCGACTGCCGGTTCAGCTGGCGGTGCGTGGAAGCACCGTGGGGGATGGCTGGCGCTGAACCGGGCCGGGCCGGTCACGATCGCAGGCGGAGTACGAAGCGGTGACCGGCGGGCAGGACCTCAGCGCGGACGGCCGAAGTCCTGCGTCCAGTAGGTCCCGTAGGAACCGCCCGTGGCGTAGCCAACGCCCAGTTCGGTGTACTTCCGCTTCATGATGTTCCGGCAGTGGCCGGGGCTCTTCAGCCAGGCCTTCACCACCGACGCCGGGGTGCGGTAGCCGGCGGCGATGTTCTCGCCTGCGTAGCTGTAGGAGTAGCCGGCGGCCAAGATCCGGTCGAACGGCGAGTCGCCGTTGAGCGAGTAGTGGCTGAAGTAGTCGTTCCGGGCCATGTCGGCGCTGTGCGCGGCGGCGGCCGCGGCCAGGCTCGCGTCCACGTGCAGCGGCTTCGCGCGCCGGTAGGTCTTCGCGCCGCACTTGCGCTTGTGCGAGCGCGCGTTGTTGACCAGGCGGAGCACCTCGTCCTCGACGGTGCGGACGGTGAGCGTGGCGCCGGTGCTGGTGCCGGCGGCCGTGGTCACGGCCACGGGGTACGCGCCGGCCGGCAGCGCCGGGGTGGTCGCCGTGATCCTCGAGTCGGACATGACCGTGAACCCGGCCGCTGCCGTGGCGCCGAAGGCCACCGCCGTGGCACCGGTGAACCCGCTGCCCCGGATGGTCACGACGGTGCCACCGAGGACGGTGTCATGGGTGGGCGAGATCCTGGTCACGCTCGACGTGACCGCGGCCGCGACCAACTCGTCCGCGAGTGCGGGCACGGCGGGGACGGCGAGGACGGCCGACAGCGTGGCGGCGGCCACCAGGGCGAGCGTGCGAGAACGCCCGATACGGAGGGTCTGCAAGGCAATGCATCCTGTTCGTGTTCAGTTCTCCGCCGCGGGGGCGACGGGTACCCTCCCGTACACCTGCCACTATTTCACCCTTCCCCCGCTGCGCGCCGGTCCTCCCGCGGGTGACACCGGGGCCGACCCGGTTCGACCCGGGCCGTCGGCACGGCATGATGGGGACATGCCCAGGTCCAGCCCCGGCGACACCGCCGAAGCGCCGCAGCTTCCGGTGCTGGTCGCGGCCAACGCGGACTTCGTCACCGACCGGCTGGCCGTCGGCGGTGACCTCTCGCCCAACTTCGCCCGGGCGAGGGTCCAGCTGGACGAACTCCTCGACGCGGGAGTCACCCACATCGTCGACCTGCGCGAGGAGTGGAGCGACGAGGGACTGGTCGCCACGTGGGCGCCGCAGGTGCACTACCTGCAGCACCGGGTGGCCGACGCGGGCCAGAAGATCGGCCCGGACTGGTTCGCCGGCCTCGTCGAGTGGGTGGACGCGGCGCTCGCCGACGACACCGCGAAGGTGCTCGTGCACTGCCACATGGGCGTGAACCGGGCCCCGTCGGCGATGCTGGCCCTGCTGCTGGCCCAGGGCGTGGGGCTGCGACCGGCTTTGGACGCGATCCGGCAGGCGCGTCCGGTCGCGGTGATCGACTACGCCGGCAGCGCGCTGGACTGGTACCTGGCCAGCACGGGTGCGGACGCCCGGCAGCGCCGCAACGCCCGCCGCACCCTGACGCGCTGGCGGAGGGCCAACCACCTCGACGTGTACCAGGTGATCCGTGCGATCCGGGACACCGAGCACCCCGGCAACCGCTGGCTGGTGCACCTCGGACCGGACGACCCGGCCGCGCTCGCGGCGGTGATCAACGACACCGGCGACGTGGCCGTCGCATTGTCGATGGACACCACGCCGGACGAGCTCAGCCAGCTCGACGAGGTGCTCTTCCTCACCGTGGACGGCCTCGTCGGGCGGGCGCTGGTGGTGGGGCCGGTGCAGCCCGCCGAACCCCACGAGCTGCTGCTGCCGGTGCTGGTCACGAACCTGTTCGAGGCGGTGCCGCTCGACCTGCCCGAGGCGGTGGTGGCCTGGCTCGGCGAGGGCACGAACCCGCGCCTGCTCGCTCCGGAGGAGTACTCCGAGCTGGCCGTCAGGGATTGAGCCCGAACGCTGGCCGTCCGCGCCCGGGAGGGCCACAGTGGTTCTCATGGACCAGATCAGGTGGCTGTCGGAACTGGGTTCGGCGGATGTCGGCGTCGCGGGTGGCAAGGGTGCGAACCTGGGTGAACTCCTCCGGGGCGGCTTCGAGGTGCCGGACGGGTTCGTCGTCACCACCGCCGCGTACGACGCCTTCGTCGCGCAGGCGGGCCCGGCCGGGGCGATCGCGGACGTGGTCGCGGCCGTCACGACCGAGGGCCCGGGCGAGGCCGCCGCGTCCCGGCTCGTGGAGGCGTTCGCGGCCGCGGAGACCGACCCCGGCCTCGCCGACGCGATCCGGTCCGCCTACGCACAGCTGGGCGGCGGGCCCGTGGCCGTCCGGTCCTCTGCCACCGCGGAGGACCAGGCCGAGGCCAGCTACGCCGGGCAGCAGGACACCTACCTGAACGTGGTCGGCGCGGACGAGGTGGTCGCCGCGGTGCGCGACTGCTGGGCGTCGGCGTGGACCGACCGGGCGATCTGGTACCGGGCCGAGCACGGCGTGGCCGAAGTCTCGCTGGCCGTCGTGGTGCAGCGGCTGGTGCCGGCCGACTCGGCGGGCGTGATGTTCACCGCGAACCCGGCGAACGGGCGCACCGAGGAGACCGTGATCACCGCGGCCTGGGGGCTCGGCGAAGCGGTCGTGTCGGGCCTGGTCGACACCGACACGATCGTGGTGGACGTCGCGGGGCGCCGGGTGTTGAGCAGCGTTGTGGCCGACAAGACCGTCCGCGTGGATCCGGCGGAGAGCCGGACCGCGACGAGTCCGACCGGCGCCGAGGGACACGCCGCCGTGCTCACCGACGCGGACGCGATCCGGCTCGCCGAACTGGGCGAGCGGATCGAACGGCACTTCGGCGCCGCCCAGGACATCGAGTGGGCGCGCGCCGGGCGCGAGTTCGTGATCGTCCAGTCCCGTCCGATCACCGCCCTGCCGGACCGGATCGGCGAGGTGCCGGACGACTGGCCCGTCCCGGGGCCCGGGCTGTACTTCCGCGCGTCCATCGTCGAACAACTCCCCGACCCGCTCACGCCGCTGTTCGCCGACCTGATGGCGACCGCGGTGCCGGCCGGGCTGCGCCGGATGCTCGGTGAGCTCGTGCCCGGGCAGGACTTCGGCGACCTCGGCTTCCCGACCATCAACGGCTACGCGTTCTACCGCTACAGCTACGCCGCGATGGGGCGGATGCTGAGGGGCTCTCCCGCCCTGGTCCGGATGGTGACGCAGGAGAGCGGCGCCCCGGTGGAGGAGCGGTGGCGCCGCCGGCTCGACGAGTACCGGGCCGAGGTGGAGCGGGAGAACGCCGTCGACGCTGCCCTCACCCCTGCCGTCGACCTGGTCGCCGCGGTGGCCCGGCTCACCGACGCGGTCGCGTACTACTACACGGCGGTGCAGACGATCATCCCGCTGGCCTCGACCGCCGAACTGACCTGGACGGGCGTCTACAACAGGTTGCTGAAGCGCGCCGGAGACCCGCCCGTGGAGACGTTCCTGCTCGGCTACGACTCCGAGCCGATCCGCGCCGAGCGGTCGCTGTACGACCTGGCCCGGTGGGTGCGCGAGCAGCCGGGGCTGGCCGCGGTGCTCGGCGACCCCGACGCCGACGCGCTCGCCACGGAACCGCCGGACGCGGTCGAGGCCGGGGTGTGGAACCAGTGGCGCGAGCGGTTCGCCGCGCACCTGGCCGGGCACGGCCACACCCTCTACAACCTGGATTTCGTGAACCCGGTGCCGGCCGACGACCCGGCGCCCGTCCTGCAGGCGCTGAGGTTCGACCTCGCCGATGACGCACCGAACCCGCGCGCCCGGCAGGCCGAGGCGGCGGCGGCCCGCAACAACGCCTCGGCGGGGCTGCTGAACCGGCTGCACGGCTGGCGGGAGAAGCGCGTGCGGCTGCTGCTGGAGTGGGCCCAGCACACCGGTCCGCTGCGCGAGGACGCCCTGGCTGCGATGGGGCTGTACCTGCCGCCCGCCCGGCGGCTGCTCCGCGAACTGGGTGACCGGCTGGTCGCGGTCGGCGTGCTGGCCGAGCCGATGGACGTGTGCTGGCTCACCCTCGCCGAGGCGCGGGCGGCGGCGGCCGCACTGGACGGCTCCGGCGAACCCCCGTCCGACCTGCGCGAACCGGTGGCCGCCCGGCAGGTGGACGCCCGTGGCCAGCGGCTGGTCAGGCCACCGCAGTACCTGCCGAGGAACCGGTTGATGGATTCGATGGAGTGGATGTACCCGGCCCGCGAGGGCGGCGCGAAGG
>JAGQUI010000003.1 GCA_020438595.1 Propionibacteriaceae bacterium
GGAGTATAGTCCTCCAGATAGAGGATGCAACCCCGTCCGGGAGGAGTGCGCGAATGAGGGCGGACGCACGGGCGAACCGGGACGCCGTCGTGACCGCGGCCACCGCCCAGATGGCGACGCACGGGGTGGATATCTCGCTGACCGCTGTTGCCGAGCAGGCCGGGGTGGGCATCGCGACGCTCTACCGGAACTTCCCCACCCGCGACGATCTGATCCGGGCAGTCCTGGCCGACCTGGAAGGCCGGATGCTCTCCCTCATCGAGCGCCACAGCCCCCGGATCGCGACCGAGCCCGAAGCAGCCTGGCAGGAGTTCGGGCACGAGGTCGCCGCGTTGCGTCCCGGCGCCCTGGTGGCCGCCTTCGCCGCGGAATTCGTCACCGGCGACCAGCTCTCCGAGCCACTCAGGCTGGAGCGCGTTCATTCCCTCGCCGCAGTGCAACAGATCCTGGACGAAGCCAAGCGGGCCGGCCTGGTCCGTGCCGACCTCACGGCCGAACAGTTCCAGCTCGGGATCGCGCAGGCCACACGCCCGCTGCCCGACGTCGCCGTCCCCGAACTCGCCGAGCACGAAGCCTGGCTGGTCGAGGTCTACCTCAGGGGCCTGCGCCCCTGAGCGGCTGCGGGGTCAACGCCGGCCACAGGGTCTCGACGACCCGGTCGGCCCAGCCGTCCAGCAGCCGGCCCCGGAGCACCGTCTCGGCGATAGCGGTGCCGACAACGACCTCGACGACGAGATCGGCGTCGAGATCTGAGCGCAGGACGCCGGCCCGCCCACCCTGCTCCAGAAAGCTGTACAGGGACCTCAGGCGAACGCCGAGGAACTGCGTGCGCCACTGCCGCTGGAAGCCCTCGTCTGCGACAAGGACGTGTCCGGTGAGGGACACCAGACCTTCGGCGCTGAACGCGCGCTCCAGTTGACCGACGACCCGCCGGAAACCGTCGCGGTCACTGGTGACGTCGATCGGCGGCATCGGCGCAATCCGCCCGGCCACATCGTCGAGGATGTCGCTGCTGGTCGCGTAGCGGCGATAGAGCGTCGTGCGCGCGACTCCTGAAACCTCGCTGACCCGGGCAATCGTGACGGCGGCGGGGCCCTCGTCAACGACGATCCGCCTCACCGCCTCGTCGATCTTGGCGTCGGTAGCCACCCGCGCGCGCGAGCGTCCGTCCACCGCCGGGTCCGTCATGGCCATCATCGTAAGTCCCTCCGCCCCGCAGCCGTTTCGGTATTGCGCTACATCAATGTAGCGCTACACTCATGTAGTGAGAGATGGTCCACCACGGACCAGGCGTTCCACAAGGAGAGGAAGCCAACCATGAGCACCGCACGACTGATGTCCCGTCCCGACGACCTGGAGAAGCTCGGGTTGACCCCGGGCGTCGTCCAGCAATGGGAGGACGGCCGCCGCGACAGCGCCGAGCCCGGCCACAACGAGGTCTGGTACTTCGACGGCACCATGACCGACGGCACCAAGATCGTCGTCGGGTTCCGTCCGATCGCCCCGGCCGACACCGCGACCGGCGGGGACTCCCCCAACCTGAACGTGAACATCACCACGCCGGACGAGCAGGAGTTCGTCGACATGATCCATGTGCCGGTCGAGGACTCCTCGATCGCCTCCGACCGCGCCGAGGTTCGCTTTGGCCCCCATTTCGCCGTCGGCGATCTGCGGGACTATGACGTCCACGTCGAGCCGGTGAACGGGGTCGGCGTCGACCTGCACTACCACGCGCTCGTCGAGCCGTTCCGGGCCGGCGGCACCGCCCACGTCGCCCTCGGAGACAACGACGAGTTCTACTACACGGACTTCTCCATCCCGCGGCACCAGGTGACCGGCACCGTCACCGCCGGCGGGGAGACCTGGGAGGTCTCCGGGCAGGGCTACCACGACCACCAGTGGTTCAACATCCACCCGTTCCTGGCCTGGCACCACTGGCTGTGGGGACGCTTCTACACCGACAACTTCACCGTGGTGATCTACGACTTCGTCACCAGTGAGAAGTTCGGTTTCACCCGCATCCCGATCTTCGGAGTGCTGGACTCCTCGGGCAAAGTGATCTTCGACAACCGCAGCGAGGCCGAGGTGGAGACGACCCTCTACCACGACGATGTCACCGGCAAGGACTACCCGAAGACCAGCCGGTACACCTTCCACGACGGCGATTGGACGGCCGAGTTCGACATCACCTGGAACCAGGTGCCGGAGATCCGCGACACCTACGGCGCAACCAAGGACCGCTACGGTCTGGCCGGTGGCCAGCAGCGGGCTGCGTACGACGCCATGGGTGTCCAGCCGACCTACCTGCGCTACTACGCCGATGGCACCCTCACCCTGACCGCTGCCGACGGCACCGTCACCACCGAGTCCGGCGACATGATCTACGAGTACAACTACCCGGGCCGACCCGACCCCCGCGCCCACGTCTGATCCGGTCGCCCCACACGGAACCAGAGGAATCCTGACATGACCACATCACCCACCCAGGCAGTCTCCGACGCCACCCTGACCGCCGTCACCGCGACCACCCCGGCCGCCACCGTCGATGACACCGGCATCGATGCGTGGGAACTCGCCGCGTCCCGCCGGATCCTGGCCAACCTGCGCACCCTCCTGGACGGCCAGCGCACGCTCGACCTGATCAACGGCCAGGTCGAGAAGTCCGACAGCCTGCTCCGCGGCTACGCCGAGCAGTCCAACGGCAGGTTCACCGGCACCCAGGTCCTGCTGAGGATCACCGGCATCCACGTGCGGCAGTTCATGCCCACGGTGCGGGCCATGATGGATGGCGCCGCCTCCCCCGACCCCGCCGTGCGCGGAGCCGCCCTGGCCATGGCCTTCGCCGCCCACCCCGAGCACTACGCCATGGCCCCTGGCGGACGCCCGGGCGTGATCGAGACCATGGGCGGCCTGCCCACCCGCAGCTTCCCCGCCTTCGTCCAGCCCGACCAGGTGCCCTCGTTCGTCTCCGACCTGATCGACAGCTCCTACGACCTGTCCACCGTGGGCGCCGCCGACCTCGCCGACGGAACCATGTTCAGCTACGTGCTGCAGGAGTACCGCGACACCGCCAACGGCATGGAGGTCAGCCTGCGGATCTGGTACCCCGCCGCCTGTCCGCCCGCCTACGTCGAGGAACACGCCCAGCACTACGCCGTCGAGTTCCGCAACGGCGTCCGACTGGCCACCGCCGCACTGCGCGACCGAAACTGAGCAGGACCAACTCCGACCAATCGAGGACTCCGATGGCACAGCGCACCATGAAGCGGGCGGTCTACCACCGCTACGGCGGCCCAGACGTGCTCTCACTCGAGGACGTGCCCATCCCGACTCCTGGCAAGGGTCAGGTGCTCGTCCGGATGATCTCCACCAGCGTGAACGGGGGCGATCTGCAGGCCCGGTCAGGACGAGCGAAGTTCCGCACCGCGATAACTCCCGGCTGGCCCAAACAACTCGGGATGGACGTTGTCGGGGTGGTCGAGCAGATCGGTCCGGGAGTGGCGTCGCCCCGCACAGGGGATCGGGTCTGGGGGGTGTCCACCGGGGACGGCGCCTACGCGAAGTACGTGGTGATGGCCGCCGACCGGCTGGGATTGTTGCCCGCCGGGATCGATCCGGTCCAGGCGGGCGCGCTCCCGGTGGCCGGGACGACCGCACTGCTGGCACTGGACGGCCGCCGGACGACTGCGGCCGGCCAGCGGGTCCTGATCCGCGGTGCCGGCGGGGTAGGGCTGGCCGCCGTCCAGCTCGCACACGCCCGCGGAGCGGAGGTCACCGCGTTGGCCAGCGCCACGACCGTGACGGGCGTCGCGGCCGCCGGCGCTGACCTCGTGTTGGACTACCGGAGCGCCGATCCCGCTGCGCTCGGCCCCTTCGACCTGGTCTTCGACACCGTCGGCGCGGGCGTCGATGCGTTCCGCCAGTGCCTTGCACCCGCGGGCCAGCTGCGGACGATCACCGCCGACTTCAGTCACCCGTTCCGGTCGCTCGGCCTGATGCTGGCGTCCGTGCGGTTCGGTGGGCACCGCACCCGGTTCGTCACCGGCATCCCGCGCACCCCGCAGCTGAACGCGCTCGCCGCCGCTGTCGAAGCCGGCGAACTCCGCCCGATCGTCGACTCGGTCTTCGGCCTGGACCAGATCGCCCAGGCCCACGCCCGGGCCGAGCAGCACGGCGTCCTCGGCAAGATCGTGATCTCCACCGAGTGACCACCCGCTCGCCGCGGTGGGTGGTCAGCGCTGGCCTTTCGGTCAGGACGTGAACGGGTTGATGTCGGGGACGGGTCCGGCTCCGAAAACGGCGATGGTGGGCATGTCTGGGTTCCTTTCGATCAGGATTCGGTGGGCGAGGGGGCGGTGACAGGGGCGCAGGCGTCGGGATCCACACCGAGAGCGGGCGGAATCGGCTACTACGCCAGTACACCGTTGCTCGAGGCGAGCGCCTCCGTGATCATGGCCGGCTCCGCCACAGGTGTGTCCTGGCCCTGAGGCCGGGGCATAGCATTGCTCTCAACGTTGCTACGGCATTGAAGGGTTGTCGACCGCAATGGGGGATGTCAGAACCGCCGACTATATCTGTGGCAAAATGGTCGACCTGCTTGAAACTCGCCCACTCTACTGCCTCAAAATCACCGAGTTCGTCAAGTTCGCAGGCATCGGACGTAGCACGTTCTACATGTACTTCGACTCCGTCTATGACGTGCTGCAGAAGGTGGAGGACGAGTTCTTCGACGCGATGCAGCGGGTGGACAGCTACGACCCGATCACTGACCTGCTGATCAGAGACGATGACACGGCCCGCAGCCTCGGGCCAGTGATGGACTACTTGGGGAAGAACCTGCGGCTCATCCGCATCCTGAGTGGGCCAAACGGGCACCCTGCTTTCGAGGCGCGCATGGTGGGCTATATCAGGGATCTCGGTATCCAATTCTCGAAGGCCCACAACACGACAGCAACGGACGAGGAGCAGGTGCAACTCTCGGAGTTTGTCGCCGGTGGGGCCATGGCGTCCCTCAAGTGGTGGGCAAACCACGAGGGTAATTTCAACTCCGACGCCGCGTTCCGAATCTTCCTGCTCGAGAGCCGCAGCATCGTGCGCCTCCTCCAGTCGGGCCGTCGCCGTGAGGGGGCAGCCTCGCTCCAGCCGCAGCAAGCTCCTGGTCGCGCAATCGGTCACGACAAGGACCGCGTCTAGCACCACACCCTGGTCGAGCCCCGACCGGACAGTTTTCGCAAACTGTCTGGACTTCGGCGCATCGAGGTCGGTTCGCCTACGCGGAGCCGTAGGCTGGCCACCAACATGGATGAATCGCAGGTTCATCCCACGGGAGCTCGGCCGAGGCCCTCAATGGCCAGAGGGCACAACAGCGAGTCCGCCTCAGGCACGACACGAAGAATGCAGACGACCGCCAAAGGAGGCGCCCGTTCGCCCTATTTCAAAGATCATTGCAGCCATATCACGACCAACTCGCTGAATACTGGAGAGGAAGATGACGCACAATCTAGCACGAGGAGTGTCCATTATTGGCGTCGGATGCACGCCGATTGGATCCGTGCTCGATCACAAGGAAATCAAGGATTTACCGAAGGGGAGTTGCTCTCGACTGCCGTTATTGAGGCCGTCGAGGACGCGGGAATCGACGTGTTGGACATCGATTCCTTCAACTTGGGCCAGTTGGGCCCGAACGTCAACTCGAACATGGCTGGTGGCGCGGGCGAACTGTGTCGCTGGATGGGCATGAGCAACAAGGAAGGGTTCAGCCACGATGAGTGCTGCTCCACGGCCAGCGTGGGTCTGCACCGGGCCATCGAGGCGGTGGCTTCCGGCCGGAGCGAGATCGTGCTGTCGGCGAACGTCAACATCAACCTGGCCACGAGCCCTCAGGATGGGCCCGCGCTGCCACAGCTTCGCAAGCCGACCGACCCGAACGAGTTCGGACGGAACGCTGCGCTGTGGGTGTTCGAACTGAACTACGGGTTCGCAGGTTCGGTGATGCTGAGCCCGCTGGACGGCTGGGGCGGGCTCTATGCCCGGAAGCACGGCTACTCCCGCGAGCAGATGTGGGAAGCCATGAACAACATCCTGGTTCTCGCACGGCAGAACGCCTACGACAATCCGCTCGGTCTGCTCGCCGACGAGACCTACGCGGAGGAAGCGGAGCGGATGGGCTTCGACAACGCGTTCGAGTTGCTCAACGACCCCATGATGAACCCGCGGATCTGCACCCTGATGCGTGCTCGGGACAACTCTCCAGCCGCAGACGGCGCCGCCGCCGTCATCGTCTGCTCAACTGAGAAGGCCAAGCAGATCCACTCCCAGCCCATCGAGGTCGCGGGTTTCGCATCCTCGTCGAACTGGGTGGACGACTTCGGCGCATACCCGGTTCCGGTCGACGTCGCCGTTGCCCAGCGCGCCTACGACATGGCGGGCATCACCCGTCCATCTGAGGAGATCGACTGGCTCGCACTCCACGACTGCAGCACCCAGAACTGGATGACCTTCTCCGAGGACGTCGGGTACTACGGACCCGGAGAAGCCTGGAAGGCTGCCATGAACGGCGACATGGAGCGCCAGGGAAGAAAGCCCATCAACACCTCTGGTGGGCGCCTTGGCCTTGGCCACCCGTCGGCCCCGGCCAACGGGGTTGAGATCGCCGAAGCGGTGAACCAGATGCGCGGCAACTGCGGTGACCGCCAGATGAACAATGCACCCAGGACAGCCGTCGTGCAGTCGGTCGGCGGCAGCTGGCACTTCGCGAACACCGTGCTTCGCGCGCTCTAGAAGGAAGTGGAAGTGATCATGAAGAAGATTGAGCCCTACGTGCGGACCTGGTACGACAACTTCGAGCACGGGAAGATCACGGGCGTCCGGTGTCAGGACTGCGGCGCGGTCGAGTATCCGCCGGTGCCGATCTGCAACGCCTGCGGCAAGTTCGACATGGAGTGGATCGAGATGAAGGGCACGGCCACGATGATCTCGGTCACCGAGAGCCCGATGCCCAGCCCGTTCTTCCCCGACGCGGGCCCGCTGATCGGCGGCTACATCACGATGGACGAAGGGCCGACCTTCATGTCCTGGCTGGTGGGCGTGCCCCCGGAGGAACGCACCAGCCTGTTCGATCGCATTCCGTTCAAGGTGGAGGCCGAGTTCTACCAGCACGAGGGCTACCAGTACCCCGTGTTCCACATCAAAGCGGACTAGGAGAGAATCACCATGGTTGACGAGCAGTTTGAAGCAACGCTGTTTGAGAAGGTCGGCAAGATCTTCCGGAAGGACCCGTCCGAACTCAGTCGGGAGACCCGCTTCGCCGAGGACCTCCGCGCCGGCTCCCAGGGCATGTTCGCCCTGGCGGCGACCCTGGGCAGGATGACCGGCACCGCAGTGTCCTTCACCGACGTGAATCAGTGCGCCACGCTGGGTGAGGCGCTCGACTTCGCCGACAACCTCAGCCAGGCCGACGCCTGAGCGGCCGGGACATCGGGCGGGGTGGGCCCTCGCGGCCGCCCTGTCCGCTGTCCGCAGAACCCGCGGACAGCAGTCCGATTCCAGGAAGCAGCATGTTTGAGACCTTTGCCTCGATAGAGCAGCATCTCGTGAGCACGGGCGAGAAGCTGACCATCGCGCTCGCCGGAGCAAGCGATGAGGTTGCCCTGCGTGCGATCGTCCGCGCCCACCGGCTCGGAATCGCTGACGCCATCCTCCTCGGCAATGCGGCCGAGACCGCGAAAGCGCTGGAAGCCGTTGGCGGCTCAGCCTCGCACTTCACCATCATCGATGAGCCGAACGAGGGCGGCGCAGCGGGTGCGGCGATCGAAGCCGTGGAGGACGGCGAGGCGGACGTTCCGATGAAGGGCCTGATGCAGACCGCGAACTTCCTCATGGCGTTGAAGTTCAGTTCCCTGTGCGAGGACCCGGAAGCCCTGCTCAACGAAGTCACGGTGTTCCACTATCCGGCTCAGGCGCGGCTGATCGTTGCCGGGGACTGCGCGGTCAACGTTGCTCCGACCCTGGCGGAGAAGGTCCAGATCACCGAAAACCTGATTCAGGTTGCGCGGGACCTGGGCGCCGACCCGGTACGGGTTGCGGCGCTGTCCGTCATCGAGCACGCTACCCCGTCGATCCTGTCCAGCATGGACGCGCGAGACCTCGCTGTGCGGGACTGGGGCGAGCGCGTCGTTGTGGAGGGGCCGCTGGCGCTGGACAACGTCCTGGACGCCGAAGCTGCGCACCACAAGGGGATCGAGAGCCAGGTCGCCGGAAGAGCCGACGTCATCGTGATGCCCGGCATCCACGCCGGAAACGTCTTTCACAAGGCCGTGCACTTCTTCGGAAGGTACGACTACGCCAGTGGTTTGTCGGGGGCGGCGGTTCCGGTGGTCATGAACAGCAGGACGGACAGCGCCGAGTCGAAGTACAACTCGATTCTCCTTGCGCTGCTGCAAGCCGCCGCCGGCGATCACGCTCGCGGAGTGAAGCGATGACCGGCCCGCTCCGAATCTTCGCGATCAATCTCGGCTCCACCTCCACCAAGGTTGCGTACTACGAGGACGAGCAGTGCATCCACCGGGACACCATTGACCACGACTCCGCCGACCTGCGACGGTTCACCAGTGTCTTCGACCAGGGCGACCTGCGGAAGGAAGTCGTGCTGGCCTATCTCGGCACCAAGGGCATCGAGCTGTCGCAACTGGATGCCTTCGTCTCGCGCGGGGGTCAGACCCAACCGATTCCTGGCGGCGTGTACCGCATCACCCCGGAGATGGTCAGTCAGGCCGAAGGCGGTGACTTCGGGGTGCACGTGTGTTCCGTCGGCTGCCGGATCGCGCTCGACCTCACCCGGGACGTCAGGGCGATTCCGCTGACAGTGGATACGCCGTCCACCGATGAGTTTCAGCAGTTGGCGCGCATCTCCGGCCTCAAGGGGATCGAGCGGCGGTCGTGCTTTCAGGCGCTGAACCAGCAGGCGATGGCGAGGTTCTACGCGCGCAGCATCGGGCGCGATTACCAGGAGTTGAACCTGGTGGTCGCCATGCTGGGGGGCGGCATCAGCGTTGTGGCCCACCGCCAGGGCGTCATGATCGACGGGCCGGACGCCCTGGAAGGTGAGGGCCCGTTCTCGAACAACCGGAGCGGGACGCTCCCTCCGGGCGCCTTGGTCAGGCTGTGCTTCACAGACTCCCCCGACATGGACTCAATGCTGCGCACGATCAACGGCGAGTCGGGGCTGGTGTCCTACTTGGGGACGACCGACATTCGGGCCATTGAGGCGCGCATCGGTGCGGGCGACGCCTACGCCGCGGAGATCCTCAAGGCCATGTGCTATCAGACTGCGAAGGACATCGGTGCCTATGCCACCGTGCTGAAGGGCGCTGTCGATGCGATCCTGCTCGTCGGCGGCATGGCGAACTCCCGCTTCATCACCCAGCACATCGAAGAGCGGGTGGAGTTCATCGCGCCCGTGGTGGTGCTGCCAGGCGAACGCGAGATGGAGTCCCTGTGTCTTCGCGCCTACGACGCTCTGACCGGGAGGGAACCCGTCCGGGAGTTCATTCCGAAACAGTGAGCGCCAGCTACACCGAGACGGGCGTCCCGGCCGAGGTGACGTCGTCGTGGTCGAGGGCTACTCGTCGGTCGCAACCACGAAAGCGAAGGCGAGATCCTGCCCGTGGCTGACGGTGAGGTGGAGCCCGCGAACACCCGCCGAGGCGAGTTGCTCCTCCAGACTCTGCGAGATGCTGACATACGGGGTCCCGTCCTCGCGAACGAGGGTCTCGACGATCCGAAGGTCGAAGTGCTTCGCCGGCGTGAGATGAGCGATCGCCTTGTACACGGCTTCCTTCACGGCGAACCGCACCGCGAAGTGCACATCCGGCCGCTCGACGGACCGGGCGGTGTCGATCTCGGCCTCGGTGAAGGCGTAGGTCGTGTACGTCTCTCCGAGTTCACGAATGAGACGTCCGGTCTCGGAGATGCTGGCGCAATCCAAGCCGATCCCTCGGATCACGTCCCCTCCCCTCCAGTGAAGCCCCATGATCGCACGCGCCACTCGGCGCGCGTGCACCGTTCTTGACCGTGTTCGGTCAAGAACGGTGCACGGTGACCGCAGAGCAATCAGTCAAGCCAGGCCTTGTTGCCGAGGCCGCAAAGCCACAGCTCAGTCCCTGGGCTGGACCCGGTCGAGAATCTGCTCGGTCTGCTCGCCCACGCGACCACCGGGGTGCGTGAAGAGGAACTGCTCCCAGGTATAACCCCGCAGCTGCATCAGCGTGGTGGCCAATGCGTCGCCCCATGCCTCCATGGCGAGGGTGCTCCCCATCGCAATGGCGTCTCCGGGGTCGGACTCGCCCGGCGGGATGAGGACAACGATGTCGGCCAACTCCCGGAGCGGGGACTCGTCCCGGCAGGTCATGACGACGAGGTCCGCCTGCCTGGCCTTGGCGCGGCTTGCGAACTCGGTGAGTTCGCCCGTGCCGCCGCCCTTCGAGAGCGCGATCACGACGTCGCCTGGCCCCACGGCTCCAAGGCTTCCGTGCAGGCCTTCGGTCGGGTGCAGGTAGAGCGACGTCGTGCCGCACACGGACAGCAGGTGGGCGAGCCTCCGGGCGACCGTGCCCGAGGTGCCCGCCGCAGACGTGATCACTTTGCCTTCGAGTGCCAGCAGTCGGTCGACAACGGCGTTGAAGGCGTCGTCTCCGACAAGGCTGGTGATCGCCGCGACAGTCGCCGCCTCACGATCCACGAGGGAGCGGGCGTCCCGGATGACTGCCTCACGCGGCAATGGATTCATGGTTCTCCTTCTTTCTGTTGGGGGCGTTCTTGCGGCTGGGGACGGTGGCCCGCACAGATGCGACAACGAAGGTCGCAAGGATCAGGCCTTGCACGATCTGGTAGATGTACGGGTTGATCTGCATCAGGTTGAAGCCGTTGCTGACGACCTGGAGAAGTACGGTGGCAAGGATGCAGCCACCGATCCGGATGCGCCCTCCGATGGGGTCGGTGCCGCCAAGGACTGCGATGGTGATGGCCAGCATGATGTAGCTGCCTCCGAAGCTCGCCGAGGCGCTCGCCGACCGGGCAGTGATGAACACGGCTGCCACTCCCGCGAGGGCCCCGGCAAGCAGGTAGGTGTGCAGGTGCACCTTGGCGATGCTGAACCCGGTATAGCGGGCCGCAGTCGAGTTGGCGCCGTACAGAAGAGCCCGGCGACCGAACGTCGTGCGACTCATCACGAACCAGATGGCGGCGGCCACCACTGCAGCGAGGACCAGCATCACCGGTATCCCCGCGAGCGTGGCCAGTCCGAGGTCGGCGATCGGCTGGGGCAGGCTGTACAGCGCCTTGCCCGCGGTGATGGCGAGCGCGAGGCCGGTGTACAGACTGCCGGTGGCCAGGGTGGCGAGGATCGGGCGGATACTCACGCAGGCGACCAGCAGCCCGTTGATCAGCCCGCAGAGCGCGCCGACGGCAATGCTGACCGGAATTGCGAGCAGAGTCACGAAGACGGGATGTACGGCCATATCCACGCCCCATTGACCGACGATGGCGATCGCGATGGCCGAGAGATTGGCGATCGCGACCAGCGAAAGATCGATGCCGCCGCTGGCCATCGTGACGACCATCGCCAGTGCCAGCAGGCCAACCTCGGGCAGGCTGAACGACAGCGACTGCAGGTTGAGCGGAGTCAGAAACGAACCGGGCCTCGCGACGCCGAAGACCGCGACGACCAGCAGCAGGAGAGCGGCCATTCGGGCGCCGTCGTGGCGTGTGACCCGGTTCAAGACCGATCGATTGTCGGTGGTCATGGCTCAGGCTCCTTCCAGGATCGGGGTGCGGTGGCCTCGGTTGCGCGTGGTGAGCGCCTGCACAGCCACACCGACAAGGACGACGACGCCCACAGCGAACACGTGCCAGAAGCTGGGTACGCCGAGCCTGACCAGACTGTTCCGGACCATCGCGATCAGCACGACACCGAGAACGGTGCCCTTGACGCTGCCGCGACCGCCTGTGTCGAGGGCACCGCCGATCACGACGGCGGCGATCACGTCGAGTTCGCCTCCGACCAGATCGAAAGGATTTGCGGTGCGGCTGATGGCGACGTGCATCATGCCGGCGAAGCCCGCGATGCAACCAGACAGCAGGAGCATCGCCGACCGGACCCTGAACACCGGGATGCCTGCGCGCTCGGCCGCGTCCACATCGCCACCGATGGCGTAGATGGACCGGCCGTAGTAGGTCCGGGACAGAAAGAACGAGATCGCGACGCAGAGCACGATCACCGGCAGGACGAGGACGCTCACCGGGCTGTCGCCCAGTGAGAACAGGAAGGTCGTGCCGACAGCGTTGAGCGCTGGCGGCAGTTGGGCGATGTAGGAGGAGCCGACAAAGGCGAGCAGAAAGCCCCGCACGATGGTCTGGGTGCCCAGCGTCGCCATCAGGGTCGGCACCCGGAAGTGCGCGATCAGAAGGACGTTCGGGAGAGCGAGAAGCCCTGTCAACGCTCTCTGAAAACTGACCCCTTGCGGCGATAAGGGGTCAAAGTTGGAGCGGCGTTGACAAAGCCGTCGTCGATCTGGGACGTCGGGATCTACTCGGGGCCGCGACTGTCTCCCATCGCGGTTGCTCGCCTGGCGATCTGGCTGCGCTGACCGCCGTCGGGGGGTGGAGGCAGTCGACTGCTGCCTTCAAGGCTGTCCCGGCCTGGGTGCAGGAGTGGAGCAAGACTTCGCCGGCGTGGGTTCCGGGGTCGGGTACCCAGTCGGAGCGGCTTGCTCCGGGGTGGTGGGTGAGGTAGCTCGGGCCGAGAGCCTGAACGCTGATCCAGAGGTTCCTTCTGCTGATGACCTGGACCAGCGCTGACTTGTGGCTGATCGCTACCTTCTCGGCGGAGAGCAGCGCGGCGCGCATCGCTACTTGCCGCGACGGGGCACCTGGCTGCCCGAGCCGGTGTGTGGCGAGTGCTTGATCGAGGTCTTGTGATCGGTGGCGCAGTTCGGTGGTGCGGCCGCCGAGCCGGACCTCGGGTGGCCAGTCAGCGGCCCGCTGCCATGCCTGGGACGCCCTGGTGAGTGCTACCGATGCTGCACCATCGAGGGGCCGTTGGCCCGTCGGTTCGGAGAATGTGGCTGCTGCTGTGCTGCAGAGGGTGGCGATCATGGCGGCGGTGCGTTGGAAGGCGTAGGACGTGACTCGGGTCTGGCTGTGCAGGATCTCGATGGCGGTTTCGGCCCACCGAGCGACGGTCTGGTCAAGGCCGCCGGGAATCTGTCCGAGCGCGAGCAGCCCGATCGGTTCGTGGAGATCGCCTGGCGGAACGTAGGAGGCCGGATAGGTAGCGTCAGCGAGATCACGAATCAGTGCCGGGCTCGAGAAGCCCTGATCGGGGGTACTGGCAACGAGACTGACTGTTGCGGCATGGTGCAGCGTGGCAAGCACTTGGGAGCGCAGTTGCCCTCGGTCGGCATGTCCGGTGTTCCTCACGGTCTCGGGGTTGGCGTTAAGGGTGTCGGCAAGAGCCCCCAAGGTGTAGCCGATCGTTGTGATCGGGGAGTTGACGGGTTCCTCTGCGGGCTCGGCCTTCGGCATTGCTTCCAGGATGGCCATCACGTCTGGTGGAGGGTCAATCAGGGTCAGGATGCGGATCGCGTTCCCGGCCAGTCGGCTCAGTCCGGACATCTCTGTCGTGGACTGCATGGACGGTTGGGCGCTGAGCTCGAGGGTCCGGTCGTGGAGCGCTGCGAGCAGCGCGTTAACGGTGGCCACGATCGCCTGCCTCGACGAGCACCGCCTGGAGGGCTGGCCAGACCTCAGATGGCACGACTTCGGGCCGCCGGCCGAGGAGCCGGCCCGCCGTGGCCAGGGAAGCTGCCGCGGTGTCCGCGGCAGAGACCCAGGCCGGTTCGATGTCGAGTTCCTCGAGGAGGTTCTCGATGTCAAGGACCTGGCTGGCGAGCGCCAGCGCCTGGCCTGTCGGATCCGCCTCGGCCAGCAGCTGGTGGGCTGCATGACGGAGGTGGCCGAGCGCGTTGGCGAGATCATGCTTCGCGTCCGGCATGGGGTCTACCTGGCCAGGCTCGGCCCGCTCCGTCCGCGGGATCGGGCTGGGGAGGCCATGACCTCTCCGCGGGGTCGTCCGGCGGCGGTCACGGTCTCCCAGACCCCGGGTGCCGGACTGACCATGGGCGTGATAGTCGCGCTGGTCGGCACGTCGTCGATCGGCTGACCGGCGGGCTGGGTGTGGGTGAGGATGCGGTGGGCGGCGGCGATGACGCGCTCGCCGGTGGTTCGAATAGTCTCGTCGAGGCTGTGGAGATCGTGGTCGCGTCCTGCGGCTTCGACGGCCCAGCCGGCGACGTAGTTGAAGGTGTACTGGCCCGCGTCCAGTCCGTGGGCCTGGGTGATGAGGTAGGCGGTGGACTCAGCGATCACCTCGAGGACGCCGCGGCACTGCCGGGCACCGTAGGTGGCGATGTCGGCCGGGTCCATGGTGAACACGTGCGCGGCCTCATGACTGAGCGTGCGGACGGCTTGGGCGTCGTCCACGTCGGCCCGCACGCGTACCTGTCGGGCGGCGAAGTCGGTGTAGCCGTTCGCGCCCTGGCAGTCGCCGCGGGTCACGGTGAAGCCCTCGCCGGTCACTAGCTGGGCCAGCGAGTCCCACAGGCCGGGAGGTGCCTGGCCGACCAGCAGGGTGGGTCGGGGCCGTTCGATCTGGGGTGGCGGCTCAACCTGGCTGGCGTCGAAGACGTGCGCCACCCGTACTCCGACCATCTGGCGGCGAGTGGCAGGCCGGCCGGAAGGATCGAGGACGGGGCGGCCGTTGGCGTCCTCAATCGGCACGGTGCGCGTAACGGGTGCGAGGATCGGGATCGCCTTCTCGCCCCGGCGGACCTGGTGGCCTTTGGCCTGCCAGGCCCGGTAGCCGGCGACCAGGGTGGCGTCGGGTTTGGCCAGGTAGATCAGGCAGGTGTTCGAGAAGAAACCCGGCGAATTGCATCCGATGATGTATTCAGGCGGTTGGCTGTATGCCTGCGAGCGTCGGACGGAGTCCATCGGACGCGGCCGGCCGCCCTCTCGGTGCCCAGTGTATCGCCTAGTGAAGGTTGGTTCGCCGGTGTGCGGATTGCATCGGATGCATGATACGTTCATGTGCTTGTGAGGGGTGTCGAGGGTGATGCGGCGGCGCGGTTGGCGCCTGCTGCGGTGGGTGTTCCGGGGTCGGCCGAGGTGCTGCTCGCGGGCGGGTTGTCGCTGCTGGCGCCGGAGGAGACTGTCTTCGAGGCGATGCTGGACGGTTGGGCTGTGCAGCAGCGGTCCCGGCTGCTGGTCGACACCACGATCAAGCAGCGGATCTTCGCGGTCCGCCGGTTCCACCGATTCGCCGGGGAGTATCCGTGGCGATGGACGCCGGCCGACGTCGAGGAGTGGACCTCGGAGCTGGTCGGCGGCGGTGTCGCGCACTCCTCGGTCCGCTACTACCAGATGGCCGTGTCCCTGTTCTGTGGGTATGTCACCGACCCGCGCTACCGCTGGGCCGAGGTGTGCGAGCTGCACTTCGGGTCGCACCCGGTGCAGGTCTTCCACGAGTGGAACACCGTCGTCCACCGTGCCGAGTACGAGGGGCGGCCCGGGAACCGGCCGTTCACCCGCGACGAGCTGCAGGTGTTCTTCGACTACTGCGACCAGCGGGTCGCCCAGGTCGCCGACCGCGGCCGGAAGGGATGGCTGGCGGCCTACCGGGACGCCACCTTGTTCAAGGCGATCTACGCGTGGGGGCTGCGCCGCAGGGAAGCCGCGATGCTCGAGACCGTCGACTGGTCGGCCAACCCTGCCGCACCACAGTTCGGCCGCTACGGCGCGCTGAGCGTGCGCTACGGCAAAGCCGTCAAGGGTTCCCCGCCGCGGCGCCGGACCGTGCTCACCACGATGGGCTGGGCGGCGGAGGCGGTCGCCGAATGGGTCGAGGAGATCCGGCCGCTGTACGCCCCGGCCGGGGTCGCGCTGTGGCCCACCGAGCGGCGCGCCAAGATCTCCACCGACGCCCTGACCGTGCGCTTCCAGGCCTACCGCGAGGCGGCCGGGCTGGACCCGATCCTGTCCACACACTGCCTGCGACACTCCTACGCCAGCCACCTCCTCGAGGACGGCTACGACCACCTGTTCGTCCAGCAGCAACTCGGCCACGCCTGGGGCGCCACCACCGCCATCTACACAAGCGTCGGCGCCGACTACAAGAACCAGGCGCTGCGCCGGGCCCTGTCCCGAGCCCTCGACCAACCAACCAGCTAGGAGAAGCCCGATGCCCCGCACCCGAAAGCCCGCCCTCGGATACCGCTGGCACCTGCGCCGGCTCATGGCCGAGCACGACATGTACGCCACCACCGACCTGACGCCCCTGCTCGCCGAACGCGGCGTCGCGCTGTCACCGGCCCAGGTGTACCGACTCGTCACCGGCACCCCCGAAAGGCTCAGCCTGCGCACCCTCGTCGCCTTATGCGACATCCTCGACTGCACCCCCAACGAGCTCATCGAGCCCGTCGTCGAAACCAAGCCCGTCAGGGCCACCGGCACCACCGGTCCCGCACCGGCGACCATCACCGCCGCGAAACAACGCACCCCCCGGCGGGCCGACATCACCAGCGTCGAGTGAGCTCGGGACCGTGCCCGATCTGCGGGCGGGAGATGGGCAAGTCCAGCAAGGAGTTCTGCGGCCGCTGCACCCAGGGCACCGACCGTGTCCGTGGCGCTTGCTCGGCCTGCGGCAAGCCCGACCGGGTCCTCGACCACCACCAGGTCTGCAAATGGTGCCGCAGGTACAGCCGGCGCCAATGCGTCGACTGCGGACGCACGCCCGACCAGGCACGCACCATCGGGCCCACCCAGCTGTGCGACCACTGCACCCTTCGCCGCGCGCTCGACCACATCATCCCCGCCCAGCCCGCCGGCCTCCTCGCACCGCTGCGACCGGTCATCCTCGCCGCCGAGCCCCTCACCACCCGCCGGTGGCTGGCCCGCCACGCCGACCTGCTCACCGCCCTCGACCAAGGCCGGTCCAGCCTCGATCACGCCACCCTCGACACCCTCCCCCACCCCAAGGCGGTCGGGCATCTGCGCGCCCTCCTGATCAGCGCCGAGATCCTGACCCCCGACCCCACCGGGCCCATCCGCCGGCTCGAGAACAGCCTCGATCAGCTGCTGGCCGAACTCGACCAGCCGCACCGCCGCATCATCGCCGGCTGGATCCGCTGGCAAGTGCTGCCGCCCCTGCGGCAACGCGCGGCCGATGGCCTCGAGCTGACCAACTCCGTCGCCAACGCCCGCAACCGGATCGAACGCACCATCGCCTTCCTGACCACCCTGCAAGCCCGCGGTCGGACCCTGAGCAGCATCACCCAGCACGACATCGACGACTGGTTCGCCGGCCCCGGCGCCGCCCGCTGGAACACCCGCCCCTTCCTCGCCTGGGCACACAAACGCAAACACCTGCCCCAGCGAGTCCAGCTGCCCCCCGCCTCCTACATCGGGACCCGAACCGCGCCCGCCGACCCCGAGGAACGCTGGACCACCGCCACCAGGCTCCTCACCGACGACACCCTCGACCCCGCCGATCGCGTCGCCGGCCTGCTCATCGTCCTCTACGCCCAAACCCTCAGCCGCATCACCACCCTGACCCGCAGCGACATCACCAGCGACGGCGACGGCGTCCAACTTCGGCTCGGAGCAGACCCCATCGACCTGCCCGAACCCCTCGCGAGCCTGATCCAAACCCTGCCCATCAAACGACGCGAGGGCACCGCCGAGAACCTGCCCAACCCATGGCTGTTCCCCGGCCAATGGGCCGGCACCCACATCCACGCAGTCAACCTCAGCGACCGCCTCCGCCGCATAGGCATCGAACCCCGCCGCATGCGCCTCGCCGCCGCCGAGCAACTCAGCCGCGAGATCCCACCCGCCATGCTCTCCGGCGTCCTCGGCCTGCGCACCGCAACCATCGCCAAACACAGCACCCAATCCGGCGGGAACTGGGCCAAATACGCCGGCGCCCGTGGCTGAACCCAGGTATTCACGGACTTCGAATATCTCTCTCCTGCCAGTCGAGTACTGGTGGAAGCCGGCGGCGAACCGGAGCCAGCGCTGCCAGGCTTCGCGGTCGTCGAAGGTGGCCAACTTGGCGGCGAGATCCTGGTGCATCTGCTCGAGCACTTCCCGGCGCGCGGCCTCGGCTGCCTCTCGGTGCAGCTGCTCGTCGTGGTGTGGTCTGGGCATCGCTGTCCCCCGGGTTGATCGGCTGCTGACCCACTGATATGGGGGGTTGGTTCGTCAAGAGGGCGTGGGGAGGCGCCGCCGGGGCTGGGTGCTTCGGCGGCGCCTCTTCTTGTCTTGGCTGCCGTGCCTGGGGCTGGTGGGCGGGTCGTGGTCGACGCGGTGTCAGTCTGATATGCGCGGGTTGGGTACCGCATTACGGTGTTCCGGCTGGAGCGTTCTGCGCTGTCTAAGCTCGAGCGTGGCCCAGGTGAGGGGTTGCTCATAGTGGGTTCGCGGGTCCGCTCCGGTGCCGCTGACACCAGCTGGTTGTGGCTGCCAAGGGCAGGCTTCAGGGTTGGTCGATGGTGGCTACTGACCAGCACCATCCGGCGAGTTCGCGGGCGATCGCGACGGTCGCGACGTGGTGGAGCTTCTTGCGGGCTTGGAATCCGACCCAGCGGGCGTGCAGGCGCCGGTTCCCGGCGTCGGCGCGGGCTCGTGCGGCGGGGGGTGCCAGATCCCACCTGGCCCGTAACGCCTTGCCTTTGCGGTAGGGCTGCATGTGGTGCAGCGCGGCCTCGATCAACAGCCGGCGGACGTGTCCGTTCCCGGTGCGGGTGATCTTGCCGCGTACCTTGCTGGCCCCTGAGGAGTGTTCGGAGGGGATCAGGCCCAGGTAGGCGCCGATGCTGTTGCCGTCGAACCGGGTCCAGTCGCCGATCTCGACCGCGAGCGCGAACCCGGTCAGAGTGCTGATCCCGCGCAGGCAGCCGAGTTTGTGCACCATCGGGGTCCACGCCGAGTCGGCGGCCAGCTGCTCGATCCGGGCATCCAGCCGGTCCCGACGCGCGGTCGTGGCCAGGACCTGGTCCAGGTACTCCTCGAGGGTGCACTGCAAGTTGGGATCGTCGAACCGTTGCCGGGCCAGCCACGCCAGGTGTTTCCCGGTCCAGGCGGTCCCGTCGCAGTACACGACCTGATGCCGCAGCAGCAGCTTCGAGAGCCGGTGCCTCGACCGCATCAGATCGGTGCGGCAGTCCTCCCGGCACCGCACGAGGTCCCGGGCCGACTCGGCCGCGGCGTCCGGAACCGTCACCGGTGTGAACTCGCTCAACCGGAGCAGCCGACACAGCAGTTCGGCGTCCCGGGCGTCGGTCTTGACCCGGTCCCCGGCCGGGCGCTGCAGCTTCGAGGGTGCTGCGACTTCGCACCGGATACCGGCAGCGCGCAGCTCGCGGGCCAGGCCGAACCCGGTCGGCCCGGCCTCGTACAACACCGCCACCGGCCCTGGCAGTCTGCTGATCCACTCCCACACCTCCATGCCGGGCGAGAGCCGGCCGACCAGCACCTCGCCAGTGACTTCGTCGATCGCGTGCGCGCTCACCGATCGGGCGTGCACGTCCAGCCCGACACTCGTACGCTCTGTGAACACCGGGGCCTCCCCACACATGTCGGATAGGCCGGGCAGGTAGCCCCTGCCCAGCAACCCACGAAGGGTGTGCCGGTGAGGCCCCGGCCCGCAATCCCCACCAAAGGGACCTCCCATAGCGTCTAAGCCGAAAACGGGGGTGCGATCCGGACAGCCGGGAGCACATCTGCCGGCGAGCCGGTCGCAGGGCCCGGGTGGTGGTGACCCGGTCGGTGTCCTGGGGTGTGGAAGGCGGGCTCAGTCTGGAGGCGGGGTGGACGGGTCGCGGCGGAGCTCGTAGATGCGTCGGGCGATGAAGTCGCGGCGGGTGTCGTCGACCAGTTTCAGGCCGGGCATGTCGTTCAGGTAGAGCTGGCAGAGTTTGGCCACGCGGGTGCTGGTGACGATGACGACCTGCAGCCGATCGGCTTCGCCGGCCAGGTGCTGAAACACACGCTGGCGGAACGGCGTGGCGAGGCCGTGGCCGCGCTTGGCGGCGACGTGGTCTGACAGCATCCAGGCACCGTCGCGGGTCGGATGGACGAGCATGGTGGCGCTGTCATCGAAGTAGCCGACCACCCAGCCTTGCCGGCGCCATCGTCGAAGGCTCCACCGAATGCCGTACGGCAGCAGGCCGAGAGACACCAGGAACACAACAACAGTGGCGATCGCCCCTTCGACAGGCTGGAGCGGTAGCCCGTAGGGCAGACCTCCGACGAGCCAGCATCCACCGACCAGCAGTGACACGGCGACGACGTAGACCAGGAGACCGGGATCAAGCTGCCGCAGGGAGAGGCGTCCGAGAAGGCGCATGGTCTGGAGTGTGAGCGGTTCGGTTCCGGACAGCGGCGATGGCTGCGGAGGCGGGGGCGATGCCGGGTGGCGGGGTGGTGTCGCCATGGAACGACTGTGCCCGCCTATCCCGGTTCAGGCCATGGGTAAAGGCTGCCGAGCCTGCTGATGCCCATCCGGTTTCCGTCGGCGGCCCGGTAGCGGCCTTGCGGGTCCGGGACCAGTTGGCCGCTGTGTTCGTGGCTGCCGCTGGCGTGCGCGATCGCGGCCAACACCAGCTGGACATGGTCGTGGTCCAGCCCGGGAATGTCCTGGCACAGGCTGACGGGTCTCCCGCCGAGCAGGGCTCCAGCGATGCGCAGGATTCGGATCTCGCCGCCGGACAAGGCGGCGAGGTTGTCCTCGCTGAGCTGGTCGACATCGACCCACCACCATCCCGGATCCTCACCGGCCTGGATCCAGGGCATTGCGCTGCTGGCGAAGCGTCCACTGCAAGCGCGGATGAGCAGCTCGACGCCCGCCTCGAGCGGGTAGATCCCTTTGGCCCAGGCCAGCAGGCCGGCGGCCGTGTGCTGCACTGTGATGGTCATTGGCATGCCCGTCTCTTGGCGACTGGATCGGGATCGGTGGCGGCGGTGTGCGGCAGCGTGTCGAGTTTGTTGGCGCGCTCGAGGGCGCGAACAGGAGGCTTGGATGCGCGGATCATCGACGCCAAGGCCGGACCGAGTCCCTCGGCGATCACCTGCCGGTCGCCGAGAGTCCGCAGCGTGTCGTGCCAGCGGCGTCGGAACACCGGCGTGGTGCCGCTGAGCACGGCCACGATCACGACAACGACCAGTGCGCCCCAGCGGGCGGCGTGGGCGTTGTCGATGATCGCGACGCCGAACACGATCCAGCGGATCTTCCAGGACGCCGACATCAGCCCGGAGCGGCCGACGCTCGCGGTGAACACCGCCGTCATGACCTCGACCAGCCTCCACGGCAAGCAGTAGGCATCCACGACGGCGACCAGCCTGGATCCCGATACCGGCTGCTGACCGAGCGCATGACTGACCAGGGCGGAGGCACTCTCGTCACTCAGCTCGCCCGTGACGATCCGTCGAAACAGGGACGGGCTGACCACCAGATCGGTGCAGGTGGGGACGACGGCCTCGCCGGGGCCGGTCCGGCTGCCGATCCAGATCCGCGGCTGGTGCCGGCCGCGCAGCGAGGCGACCGGCACGATCGCCGCCTGGACCCGGTCCCGCTCGAACGAGCTCGCCGGGCGGGCACCGAAGCGCCACCACAGGCCAGCTCGAATATCGCGAACCAGCAGCCCCAGGATGCCGACCCCCAACACGGTCACCGCGACCGTCAGGGAGAGCCCGGCAACAACGATCCAGACCATCGTGCTGAAGATCACCCCGGTGATCTGTGCCCGCGCCCACGCGCCAGGCCAGGACATCGCTCACTCCCCAGCCGGGACGAGCTTGGCCAGCCGGCTGATCTCCCTGACCTCGAGTGTCCCGCCGCACAGCTCGACGATCTCGGCCGCTGACGCACCCTCGGCCAGGATCGCGCGGATTGCGGCGGACGCGGCCTGCTCGGCCTGGGCCACGGCCGCGTCCCGGCCCGCGACCACGGTCAGCAGCGTGACCGCCTGGTCGCGGATCCGCTTCTCCCGGGCCTCCCGCTCGCGCTGCCTGACCAGCAACGCCTCGTTGACCCGCCGCCTGGCCTCCTGGCGAAGGTTCTGCTGAGTGCCGCCCACGATCTCGGCCTCCTCTCGATCGGTTCCTCACCCCACTAAGCCGAAAACCGACCCCCGATCCGGACAACATCCACCGACGACTTCCCAGCAGTCCTCAGCGACACCGTGGCCACACCGACCCACCCGACGATGTCCCCCCCACCCGAAACAGCCGATCCCATGTGCGACACACCTCTTGCACGAACAGCCAGACCATTGCGAATCCCGTCTGATGGGATCTCACAAACGTTGTTGATCGGCTGCGAGTTCGTGGCGTCTGCGCTGGTCAGGGACGGGATGGTTGCGTGCTGTCGCTGGTGGCCGCACGACGCAACGCGACGAGGGCTGTCCACGAACCAGCGGTTGGCTACGCGCTCAGCTGCGCGATCCCGTTAAACGGGATATTGTCCCGTTTAACGCGATGCTGATGGGGTGGGGTTGTGGCGCGAAGGGCGGGGTCGCCGGTGGGCTCGATGCAGCTGGTGCTGCCTGCTGGCGTGCCGTTGCTGCACCCGGAGACGCAGGTGTTCGAGGGGATGATCCAGGGCTGGCGAAACCAGATGCTCGCCAGGAACTTGGCCGAGTCGACGATCGTTGCGGCGGTCCGGGTGGTGCGGGCGTTCAAGGCTCATCACGACGTGTGGCCGTGGTTGTGGACGCCCGCGATGTCGGATGAGTGGTTCGCTGACCTGCGTTCGGTGCACCACATCGCGACCAGCACAGTGCGTTCCTACCAGGTCGCGCTGCGCGGCTTCTGCCGGTACGTCACCGACCCGGCCTACGGGTGGGCCGAGGACTGCGAGCGTCGGTTCGGCACTCACCCGATCCAGCTGATCAACGAGGTCAACGCGGCCGCTCATGTGGCCGATGTGGAGTCCGAGCCTCGGAAGCGGGCGTTCACCCGGCCCGAGTTGCAGGCGCTGTTCGACTGGGCCGACGACCAGGTTGAGCAGCGACGCATGGCCGGCCGCAAGGGCTGGCTGCCGGCGTTCCGAGACGCGACCATGTTGAAGACCGCGTACGCGTTCGGGCTACGACGGACCGAGACCAGGATGCTGGACGTCGTCGACTTCGGGCCGAACCCTGCGGCGTCGGAGTTCGGGAACTACGGGGCGCTGTACGTGCGCTACGGCAAGGCTCAGCGCGGCTCGCCACCCAAGCGTCGCAGCGTGCTCACGGTGTGGCCATGGGTGGTGCCGGTGCTGGAGCAGTGGTTCGGCGAGGTCCGGCCCCTTCTGGCCGGTGACGGCCCGGCCGCGTGGCCGTCGGAGCGTGCGGTCAGGATCACTTCGCCGTCGGTGGACGCGCTGCTTCGCCAGGCACGGACCGCGATCAGTCTGGACCCGGTGCTGGACTTCCACTCGCTGCGCCGCTCCTACGTCACCCACCTGATCGAGGACGGCTGGGACGCCCGGTTCGTGCAGGAACAGGTCGGTCACGAACACGCCTCGACCACGGCCCTGTACACCTGTGTTTCGTCCGACTACCGGACCCGGACACTGCGCCGGGCCCTCGACGCCCTGGTCGGCGAGGTCCTCGATGACTCGCCCACAACCGCACGGAAAGGACCGTGATGACCCGTCAACGACGCATCGTGTCTTACACCTGGCGGCTCCGGCAGGTGATGGCCCAAGCCGGGATGTTCGCCACCACCGACCTGGTCGAACCCCTCGCCGAACGGGGTGTGCAGCTGTCCACCTCCCAGGTGCACCGGCTGGTCACCACCCCTCCGGAACGGCTGAATCTGACCGTTCTGGCCGCCTTGTGCGACATCCTCGCCACCACCCCGGACGAGTTGATCCTGGTCGAGTCCGCGAACGTGCCCTCACGCAAGGTGGTCAACGATGCGCCCACCCCGCGCGGGGACCGTGTCCGGCCCATCCGTGCCGAGGTCGTGCCCGACACCGACCAGCAGTGAGCCCGCGGCCACGGGTCATCGACCCCGGCAACCTGACGTGCGCCCGCTGCCACCGGCCCGCAAGACTCGCCACCCGAGAACCCTCTCCGGCCCGCGGAAAGATCATCACCCTGATCCGCAACTGGCCCGACGGCAAGATCTGCTCGGGCTGCTACGCCAACGCCGCCGAAACCTTCGGAACCTGCCAACGCTGCGGCACCCACCGCCTCCTGCCCGGCCGCGGCCCCGACGGCGAACTGTGGTGCTCCGACTGCGCCGGCATCCCCAGCCAGGCCTGTGCCCGCTGCGGCCGGGAAGGCTGGCTGGAACACAAACAGACGTGCGGCTGGTGCGTGCTCGGCGACAAGCTCACCACCGCGCTCGACGACGGCACCGGCCGGATCCGGCCCGAACTCCAACCCTTCTACGACCGGATCGTCGCGATGCCCAGGCCCCGCACCGGAATCCTGTGGCTCAACAAACCGCACGTCCAGCCCCTGCTGCACAAGATCGCGACCGGACAGGTACCTCTCACCCATGACGGCATCACCAGCCTCACCCCGGCCCGCTCCGCCTCATACGTCCGCCGGCTGCTCGTCGCTGCCGGCACCCTGCCCGACTACGACCACTACCTCGACCGGTTCGAACGCTGGCTCCCCGGCTGGCTCGACACCATCCCCGACCCCGACCACCGCCAAATCCTCACCCGCTACGCAAAATGGCACGTCCACCGCCACCTCCGCAACGCCGCCACCGACGACACCATCGGCCCCTACCGGGAACAGACCGCCCGACGCCAACTCCGGGTCGCCGCCGCCTTCCTGACCGACCTGCAAGCCGCCGGCCGACCCCTCGAACGCTGCACCCAAGCCCACCTCGACGCATGGCTGGCCACCGCCACCTGCGCCGACAAAACCACCGCGCGAGACTTCCTCAGCTGGACCATCCGGACCCGGATCGCACCCCGCCTACGACTCCCACCCGTCAAAGACAACCCCGCGACAGTGATCAGCCAGCAACACCGCCTCGAGATCCTCCGCCGGATACTCACCGACGCCGCGATCCCCACCGTCGACCGGGTCGTCGCCACCCTGATACTGCTGTACGCCCAACGCCTGCAACGCATCCTCGCGCTGCGCCTGGGCGACATCACCGACGGCGCCGAAGGTCTCACCATCAACCTCACCGGCACCGCCGTGGACGTCCCCGCGCCCTTCGACGAACTCATCCGAGCCCACCTCGTCGAACGCACCACCACCATCGCACCCGCCGCGAACACCGGCAGCGACTGGCTGTTCCCCGGCAGGCTCGCCGGACACCCCATCCAGCCCACCGGCATCCGCGCCCACCTCCAACGCCTCGGAATCCCCAACGCCCCCGGACGATCCAGGGCGCTGCGCGAGCTCGTCCTCCAAGCCCCACCCGCTGTCATCGCACCCCTGCTCGGTTACAAGGCCGAACACGCCGAAAAGATCGCCGCCGAAGCCGGCAACACCTGGCAGCGATACGCCGCGGGCACCCACACCCCACTCACCGGCACCCGGCCGTGAGCCCCGGAACCGGCCCGGATAGGCTTCCAAGGTGAGGAACAAGGGAATCCAGGCCGGCCTAGCCTCCGCGCTGCTCTTCGGCGCCGGAACCCCCATCGCCAAACTCCTGCTCAACACCGCCAACCCCTGGCTCCTGGCCGGACTGCTCTACCTCGGCTCCGGGCTCGGCCTCACCATCTGGCAACTCGCCCGACGCGCCCCCCGCCCCCGCCTCCAGCACGGCGAACGGCGCTACCTCGCCGGCGCGATCACCTTCGGCGGCGTCGCCGGCCCCGTCCTGCTCATGATCGGGCTCACCAGCCTGCCCGCCTCCGGCGCATCCCTGCTCCTCAACGCCGAAGCCGTGCTCACCGCCGGTATCGCCTGGATCGTGTTCCGCGAACCCTTCGACCGACGCGTCGGGCTCGGCATGCTCGCCATCATCGCCGGCGCCGTCGTCCTCACCGTGCAAGGCGGGATCAGCTTCGGCAGCCCCTGGCCCTCCCTGGCCATCCTCGGCGCCTGCCTGTGCTGGGCCATCGACAACAACCTCACCCGCAAGGTCTCCCTCCACGACGCCACCTGGCTCGCCGCGATCAAAGGCGGCGTTGCCGGCCCGGTCAACCTCGCCCTCGCCCTCGCCCTCGGCGCCACCCTGCCAGCCTGGACGAACGTCGCCGCCGCCATGGCCGTCGGGCTGGTCGCCTACGGGGTCTCACTCGCGCTGTTCATCATCGCAATGCGCCACCTCGGCACCGCCCGAGCAGGCGCCTACTTCTCCGTCGCACCATTCTTCGGCGCCGCCCTCGCCGTCGCTATGGGTGAACCCATCACCGGGCCACTCCTGATCGCCGCCGCCCTCATGGCCGCAGGGGTCTGGCTACACGTCACCGAACGACACGAGCACCAGCACACCCATCAGCCGACCGCTCACACCCACTGGCACACCCACGACGACGGCCACCACGACCACCAACACGACGACCCGATCCCGGCAGGCACCGGGCACAGCCACCCGCACACCCACCAGGCCCTAACCCACAGCCACGCCCACTACCCCGACGCCCACCACCGACACGACCACAACTGACCCCGCCGGCAGGAGCCGCGCCGTGCCGAACTCGTCGTCCGCGTCCCAACGTCCACAGCGGTGCACGAAGACGCCCCGGGACGGCACAACAGACGCTATTCACAACCCCTGAATACGCGCTGGTACCAGTCGGGGTATGCCGAGTATTACCGCGGAGTTCTTCCTGGCCGCGCCAAGCGCTAACCGCGCGTGTCGTCGGGGTGCTCTAGCACGGCCATCGCCCGGGCACTGTCACTGTGTCCGTCCGATCTCGACGGCTCCAGACTCGAGCCGGGTCTGCCAGGTGTCGAGAACGAACTCCGCGATGGTGACCGTCGCGTTCAGCGCCAGACGGGCGTGACGCGCAAGCGCCCCACTGCGCCGGGATTGCCCATGCCCGATCCCCAGTTCGTTGCGCAGCTCAGAGAGCGAGTTCACCGTCGTCACGAGCGTCCGCAGGATCTTCTGCGACGTCTGACTCGCTCGGGCGGACTCAGGCACCGCCTCGGCGTTCAGGGCGAGAAGGTCCGCCACCTTGCGGTAGAGGTCAGGGATGTCGTCGCTGCGGCTGTACGAGACCTCGCTGCGGTCGAGGATGATCTTGAACAGCGACTCGATGAGGTTCTTGCAGGACGAGATTGCCGCCGGTGGATCCGCGACCAGACCGGCGCGGATCCGGTTGAGGTGCTCCTGGAGAACATCCGGATCCGTGAGAGGTCGCTCGCTCAGCCGTAGCTCCGGCGTTGTGCCGTGAAACGCGCCCAGACGCCGCCAGCCGTAGATCGCATGACCGCTGATCCAGTCGGACGCGTGAAGCTCGTAGCCGTCGCGCGCGAGAGCCTCGTTGAACGCCTTCAGTAACAGCGCCGCCTCGGCCTCGTTAGTCCGCACGACCGGGTGCAGCATCTCGGCGAGGAACGACAGGACCACCTCGTCGTCCCCATGCATGAGCCCGAACCTGCTGTCGGTGAAGACCCAATCGTCTTCCCAGTCCTGCGGGTTGTTCACTCGGTGCTGCCAGATGTCTCCGGCCGCGTCTCGGTAGCGGGTATCCGTGCTCGGCAACTCGCTCAGATCGTAGATCCGGCCGAGAAAGTCCGGCTCCTCAAGACGTCCCGACCAGCTGAGCCCGGAGAGCGCGATGGAGTCGAAAAGCTTGCGACGGGTGACTGCGGTGATGCGACTCGAGCTACTCGGCATGATCTGATCGTATTCACCTGAACGACTTCCGCAGCCCTTCGCATTCGGGTGCCATCTCGTGATGTCTGAACGCCCGCCGCAATCGACGGTGGCAACAGCGCGGCTTCGGTCCCGGAGCTATTCGGTCCTCTTGAATATGCACCCTCCACCAGTCGAGCGAGCTTTCCGGCAACACTGACGCGGTGTCTGCTGGTCAGCGCGAATACCTTCTGGAAGCGGCAGTTCCGGTCGCATCCTTGTCGAGGCAGGATGGGGCGGTGGTGATCGTACGCTGTACCCGCAAGCTGCTCAAACGCATCGGCCCGCCAGCGAGACTGGGCCCGGCGTCCACGACGCTGCTCGGGGACTGGTACGGCACCTACCTGCCCTGGCGGCCGAGGCAGGTCGCGCTCATGGTGAATGAACGGACCCTGCTTCCTGTGCTGGTGCCGCTTGCTCCAGCCGCGACTCTGCTGCGCCGGTTTACCGACCAGCTTTCCGCCGTCCTGGCGGCCCACCAGATCCCCGAGGCGGTCGCTTCCGCCGAAGTTTCCGCGACGCGCTATGCCTGGCCGTCAACGACCTCGAACCGGAGCGTGGTCGGGTCCATGAACGAGTTCGCCTTTCTCGCCGAAGCAAACCGCCACGCTGAAGGGTCCGTTACCGATCTTGTCGATCTGTCGGTGAAACTCGCCCGCACCCCCTGTGGGCCGCTGTACAACAGCCACGTCAGCCCTGACCGAGAACTCAGAGCGCTCCTCGCCGATCTGAGCGAGTAGAAGGTCTGGCGGGGTCAGGCAGTGCCGATGTCCCCCGATTCCAACAGCCCCGAGTGGGATCTATACCGATACTCGGGTAGTGGCGCTCCGTCAGTAGAGCGACCAGCAAGACCCGCGTCGTCACGGGTTGGGGATTGGCTCGAACTTCCCGGCCGGATCTGTCCGGATCGACCCCCTGAACCCGGCTTAGTGGGTTGTGACGATGAGCATGAAGCGGATCACTGCCGGGTCGGGCTATGACTACCTGACCCGGCAGGTCGCCGCGCAGGACTCCACCACCAAGGGCCACACCACCCTGGCCGACTACTACGAGCAGAAGGGCGAGTCGCCCGGACGGTGGCTGGGCTCGGGGCTGGTCGGCGTCGACGGACTGGAGCCGGGCGACATCGTCACCATCGAACAGATGCAGGCCCTGTTCGGCGCCGGCCTGCACCCCCTCGCGCAGCAGCGCTCTGCCGCCCTGGAAGGCACCGGCGCCACCGAAGCCGACTATCTCGACGCGACCCGGCTCGGGCAGCCGTTCCGCGTCTATCCCGACGACGTGAGCCCGTTCCGGGTCGAGGTCGCCCGACGGCTCGAACAACTCAACAGCTCCCGCGGACTGCCGGTGCGGACGGCGAACTCGATCGAGGACCGCGCCCGTGTCCGCACCGAGGTGGCGCTGGAGATGTTCCGCGACCAGTACGGACGCGAGCCCCTGGACCGGCGTGAATTGGCCGGCCACATCGCCAAGCTGTCCCAGCAGAAGACGACCGCGGTGGCCGGGTTCGACCTCACGTTCTCCCCGGTGAAGAGCGTCTCCAGCCTGTGGGCGGTCGCCGACCCGGCCACCGCGGCCACGATCGAGCGCGCCCACCACGCCGCCGTGGCCGAAGCCCTCGCCTTCATCGAAAGCACCGCCCTGTACACCCGTACCGGGTCGGGTGGGGTGAACCAGGTCAACGTCCGGGGCCTGATCGGTGCCGCGTTCGTGCACCGCGACTCCCGCGCCGGCGACCCCGACCTCCACACCCACGTCGCGGTCGCCAACAAGGTCCAAACCGCAACCGACGGCCGCTGGCTGTCCATCGACGGACGGGTCCTGTTCAAGGCGATCGTGTCCGCCTCCGAGACCTACAACACCGCCCTCGAACAACACCTCACCGCAACACTGGGGGTGCGGTTCGCAGAGCGCCCCAACCTCGACCGGCGACGACTTCCGGTCCGCGAGATCGTCGGAATCGACGACGCGTTGAACAAGCGCTGGTCACAGAGGCGGCAGAGCATCGAGGCTCGCCGGCGCGTCTTGGCCGCCGCGTTCCAGCGCGACCACGGCCGCCCACCCACCCCGGTGGAAGGGATCGCGCTGGCCCAGCAGGCCACCCTGGAGACCCGCGAGGACAAGCACGACCCCCGCACGCTCGCCGAACAACGCACCACCTGGCACACCCAAGCGCTCGAGGTTCTCGGCGGCGAACGCCAGCTCCGGACCATGATCGGCCAGGCCCTGCACCCCTCTCGCCACGCCCGGCCTGAACTGGATCGGGAGTGGTTCGACCGGACGGTGGAGGCGATGCTGGCCCGGATGGAGGCCAACCGGTCTACCTGGCAGGACTGGCACCTGCGGGCCGACGCCCTCCGCCAGGTGAGGGCCGCCGAGGCACCCCCGCAGCACACCCGGTGGTGGGTCGACCACCTCGTCGCCGCCGCGATCGCCCGCTCCGTGCCCATCACCAGGACCAGCGACGGGGTCGAGGAACCCGCCCCGCTACGCCGCGCCAACGGCGACAGCGTCTACTACGTCGCCGGCTCCCAACTGTTCACCTCCGGCCGCGTGCTGCAGGCCGAACAACGACTGGTCGCCGCCGCCGGACAACACGGCGGGATGGTCGCCGACCCGACCGCGATCGACCTGGCGCTTCTGGAATGCGCAGCGAACCGGGTCCAGCTCAACCCCGGCCAAGTCCTCCTCGTGCGCGAAATGGCGACCTCCGGGGCCCGCGTCCAGCTCGCGATCGCGCCGGCCGGATCGGGCAAGACCACCGCCACGGACGCCCTGTCGATGGCCTGGACCGCGTCCGGCGGCAACGTCATCGGCCTCGCCCCGTCCGCCGCCGCAGCCGCCGTCCTGCGCGAGCAGATCGGCGCCACGACGGACACGCTGGCCAAGCTCACCTGGTCCCTCACCGACGGCGACCTGCCGGACTGGGCCGACGCCGTCGGACCCCGCACGCTGGTGGTCATCGACGAGGCCGGGATGGCCGACACCCTGACCCTCGACACCGTGGTGCTGTTCGTCACCGCCCGGGGTGGGCAGGTCCGCCTGATCGGGGACACCCAGCAGCTCGCCGCGATCGGCGCCGGCGGCGTCCTGCGCGACATCGCCACCACCTGCGGGGCGCTGCACCTGTCCGAGCTGATGCGGTTCGCCGACCCCGCCGAAGCCGCCGCCTCCCTCG
>JAGQUI010000400.1 GCA_020438595.1 Propionibacteriaceae bacterium
AGCTCCAGCATCACCTCGTCGATGTCGTCCTCGACCTCGAGGCGCACCGGCGGGCGGCCGACCTTGCTGCGCAGTAGTTCCTTCTCCAGGGCGAAGAGCAGGTTCTCCGCGTCGTCCTCCTCGACCTCCACGTCCTCGTTGCGCGTGACCCGGAACGTGCTGTGCTCGATGATCTGCATGCCGGAGAACAGCTGGTGCAGGTGCTGCGCGATCACGTCCTCGAGCGGCACGAACCGGCCCCCGCCCAGAGGGACGAAGCGGGACAGGATGGTCGGCACCTTCACCCGGGCGAACTGGCGCACGCCGGTGACCGGGTTCCGCAGCAGCACGGCGAGGTTCACGCTCAGGCCCGAGATGTAGGGGAACGGGTGGGACGGGTCGACCGCGAGCGGGGTGAGCACCGGGAAGATGCGGTTCTCGAACAGCTCGGTCATCTGCCGGCGCTCGTCGTCGGTGAGCTCGTCCCAGCGCAGGATCTCGATGCCGTGCTCGATCAGGGCCGGGCGGACGTCGTTCGCGAACACCCAGGCCGCCTCGGCGACGAGCTCGCGGGTGCGGGTGAGGATGGCGTCGTGCAGCTCGCGCGGCATCAGTCCCGAACTGCTCGCCACGGCGACGCCGGCCGCCATGCGGCGCTTGAGGCCGGCGACCCGGACCATGAAGAACTCGTCGAGGTTGGACGAGAAGATGGCCAGGAATCGCGCCCGCTCCAGCAGCGGCACCCGCTTGACGTCCTTGGCCAGGTCGAGCACCCGGTTGTTGAAGGCGAGCCAGGACAGCTCGCGGTCGGAGAACCGGTCGGCCGGCAACTCGGGCTCGGCCACCTCGATGATTTCCTTGTCCCCGACCGAGGTCATGGCTGCTCCCGCTTCTGCACGGACCCGTGCTCCGGCGCGTAGAGCACGTCGCGGTGGGCGACGTGGAATCCCGCGCTTTCGTACATTCTTACCGCTACCGGCTCGGCCATGTCGACGTACAGGACCACATGGCCGGCACCGGCCTGTTCGAGGTGGGCCAGGCCGGCCTGCAGCAGCACCCTGCCGTAGCCGCGACCCTGGGCTCGGGGGGCCACGCCGAGGACGTACACCTCGCCGGTGCCGTCGACGAGCTTGGTCCAGTGGAAGCCCGCCACCCCGTCGGCGTCGAGGCCGAGCAGGAGCCCGTCCGGGTCGAACCAGGGCTCGGCGATGCGGGCGGCGAGCCCGGCGGCGTCCAGGGCGCCCTGTTCGGGGTGGTCGGCGAACGCCGCGGCGTTGACCGCGAGGAACTGCTCCGCGTCCGCCGGGGTGTAGCCGCGGACGGTGAAGCCCTCCGGGAGCTCGGGAGCCTCGACGCCGGCGAGGTCGCGCTCCATCACCAGCAGCCCGCGCGACGGGGCCCAGCCGAGCGCGGCGGCGAACCCCTGCGCGGCCGGCAGGTCCCCGAACGCCCAGACGCCGGGGTGCTGCTCTCCGGTCCCCGGGGAGCCCGGGAGGGACGAGCGGGCGTCACGAAGGGCTTCGACCAGCCCCCGCCCCACCCCGCGTCGCCGGTGCGCCGGATCGACCACGAGCTGTGCGGTGCCGTAGTCCGGCTGCCACTGCAGGTAGCCGACCAGCGTGCCGTCGTCGTGGTGGAGCAGGTGGCGCGCGGAGTCGTCCCGGAGCGCGAAGCGGGCCTCCTCGTTGAGCGGGTCGGCGCCGTCGGTCGCGGCCGCGCGGGCTGCCAGTGCCCGCACGTCCTCAGCCTGGGCAGGGGAGAGCCGGGAGATCCACACGTGCTCAGGCTAACCGGCGTCCGGGGATCCCGCGGACGGTGCCCGGTGCGAAGATGGGGCATGGCCGCCGATCCCCGGCGGTACACCGCCGAGCCGGCTCCCGGGGCGTCCGAGACCTCTTCGGCCTCCGCGTAGCCTTGCCGGGTGGCAGGGATCGACACCACGGACGACGGCGTCTGGCAGCGGGTGTACCTGGCGTTGCTCGGCTACGCGCTGCTGGCGATCGGTCTGCTGGCGCAGTTGGTCGGCGAGGCGCTGGGCGGACTCGTCGCCCGGCAGTGGTCCCCATGGCTGTTGCTGGCCGGACTCGTGGCCGTCGCGGGGGCAGTGGTCGGCGGGCGGTTTGCGAGGTTCATCCAGCTCGGGCTCGGCGGGCTGCTCGTCATCGTGGCGTTGGGCACCTGGGCACAGACCGTGTTCGTCCCGCTCGATGGCGCGGCGTTGCCCCTCCTCGTCGTGGCGCTCACCGGCGTGGCCGCGCTCTGGATGGGCCGGCGTCCGGCGCCGACCGGCGCAGCGGCTGGTGTTCCCCGCGAGCGGTGGTGGCGGCGGCGCTGGTGGGTCGTGGTCGTTGCGTTCGGCTTCCCGTTCGCCTTCGGAGCCTCCGCGGCGTTCCTGACCGTTGTCGGCGGCGGTGCGCCGGCTGGCTGCGACGAGGCCGGGGGCAGGGTCCTGCAGGCTGAGGCGAGCGCCCTGTCCGAGCAGATCCCCGGCCTCGTCCTGGGGGAGATGGGCGGCTGCGACTCCGGCGATGCCGCCTGGATCGACTGGGAACACGACTCGCTGCCCGCGATGCGCGCGTCGGCGCTGGCCGGCGACTGCCGGGAGCACAGCTTCGACGAGGGGGACGGGCCGGAGAGCTACCTGGTCTGTGGCGACGGCCTCCACCGGATCTCGGTGTACTTCGACTCCGACCGGTCCGACGGGCCCGGTTCGGGCTCGATCTCGCTCGGGGACGGCTGACTCAGACCGCCAGGGCGAAGAACATCGGGCTGAAGTAGGGCACCAGCCAGACCAGCCAGACGAAGATGCTGAACCGGTGGAAGCTGCGCAGGGCGGCCTCGTCGCCGCGGACCAGCACCACCAGGGCCCAGACCGCGTGCACGAACATCAGCAGGATGGCGATCACGCCGGAGACGCCGTGCACGTCGGCGGTGAGCCCGCCGGCGAACTCGAGCATCATGCTGGTGCCGATCGTGTCGCAGGCCAGGCCGAGCACGAAGAAGGCGAGGTTCCA
>JAGQUI010000401.1 GCA_020438595.1 Propionibacteriaceae bacterium
GATCGCGTCCGCCTGGCCAGCGAGCCGGTCGTCCCCGACCAGGCGCAGGTCGGCGGCCAGCGCGGCCAGCGAGTGCGCCACCGAGCGCGGGTTCGCCGGGCCGTGCACGAGCAACTGGCGCACCGACTCGGTCGCGCTCGCCGGACCGGTGCCGGACGCAGCCCGGCGGCGGTGCGTGATGATGCTCTCCCCGGCCCGCAGCACCGACTCCGCGACCAGGTCGGAGGTCGGATCGGTGGCGAAGCCGGGCGTCCGTCCCGCCAGCGCGTGCCGCAGCATCGACACCGTGTGCCGGGCCCGTTCCAGCCGGCTGCCCGCGTCCAGGAACGCCCAGGCGGAGTCCCGCACCATGCTCTGGCCCATGATCCCGGCGTAGGCCAGCAACGACTCCAGCACGTCGGCCAGCAGCGGTTGCAGGTCGTCGTCGGCCTCGGGCGGGGACGCGAGCGTCCGTTCCAGCCGGCTGAACACGCTCCACACGTCCACGCTCATGATGTCGCGGACCTCCTGCGCCTCCGCGGTCAGCCGCCGCGCGCTGTGGTGCACCCCGCCGGGCGCGGACGCGTCCAGGGCCACCCGGGTCAGGTAGCCCAGCGCCGACTCGGCGTACCAGCGCTCGATGCCGGTGATCCCGGCCACCGCGTCGATCAACTGGCCCGCGGCCACCGCGCCCCACGTGCCCGGGCGGGCGGCGAAGTCCTCGGCCACGTCGTCGGCCACCTTGACCAGGCGGGCGGTGCTCTCGGCCCGCTCGGCGAACCTGCCGATCGTCATCAGGGTGCGGGCCACGCGCGGCGGCACCGCGGCCTCGCGGGCCAGGGTGAGCCGCGGCCGGACGCGCTCGGGCTCGGCCCGCTCGACGGCGGAGGCGGGCACCCAGACGTCCTTCGCGAGGGTGCCGGACGCGCTGGAGACCGTGTGCTCGCTGGTGCTCGCCGCGACCCGGCCCAGGCCGCCGGGCAGGAACTGGTAGCCGTCCCCGACCGCGACGCCGAACGCGCGCAGCACGAACCGGCGCGGTTCCAGGCCGCCCGGCGTGACCACCGGCGCGGTGGACAGCTCGATCGGCTCCTGGCCGCACCACGCCCACGGCTCCTCGCGGATCCGGTCGACCAGCTCGGCGCGCTCGTCGGCGCTGAGCAGCCAGCCGTACCGGACCGCGCTGGCGTCCCTGCGTGCGGTCGGCTTGACCACCAGCCGGTCGAGGTTCGCCAGCACGTGGCTGAGCTGCGGCGGGTCGCCGCACCACCACGTGGCGGGGGAGTCGAGCAACAGGTCCTCGCCGAGCAGCGCCTGCGCGACGGGCTGCAGGTGGGCGATCAGGGCGGGGTTGTCGAGGACGCCGGAACCGACCGGGTTCACCACCGTCACGGCCCGCCGCCGCGCCGCCTCCACCAGGCCGGGCAGGCCGACCTCGGAGTTGCCGCGGAACTCCAGCGGGTCGGCGAGCATGGCCTCGACGCGGCGCAGGATCACGTCCACGGGTTCGAGGTCGTCGCCGGCGCGCAGCCAGACCCGTCCGCGGCTGACCACGAGGTCGTCCGCCTCGGCGAGCGGGAAGCCGAGCATCGCGGCGAGGAAGCCCTGGTCGTAGGCGGTCACGCTGGTCGCGCCGCGGGAGAGCAGCACCACGCGGGGGGTCTCCGAGCCGCCGGGCGCCGCGTCCAGCAGGGCACCGGTCATGGCGTGGAAGAAGCCGCGCAGCCGGGCCAGGTCGCTCGTCCGGTGCAGGCCGGCGAGCACGCGGCTGACGATCCGGCGGGTGGCCATCGCGTAGCCGGCGCCGGCGGGCGCCTGGGTGCGGTCGGAGATCACGCGCCAGGCCCCGCTGGAGTCGCGGCCGAGGTCGGTCGCGGTGAGCACGAGCTGGCGGCGGCTCGGGGTCTCGATCCGGTCGGCCGGACGGGTGAAGCCCGGGTGGGAGAGGATCGTCGCCGGCGGCAGCACGCGGCTGCGCAGCAGGGTCCGGTCGCTGTAGAGGTCGGCCATCACGGCGTCCAGCAGCCGGGCGCGCTGGATCAGGCCCCGCTCGAGCGCGGTCCAGTCGGCGGCGTCCAGCGGCAGCGGCAGCGGGTCGACCAGCCACGGCGTCCGGATACCCGAGGAGGCGGCGCCGTAGGTGATGCCCTCGTCCGCGACGAGCCCGGCGGCCTCGGCGCGGGCCGCGAGCAGCCCGCCGAGCCCCGTGCCGTCGATCGTCGCGGCGAGTTCGGTGGCGTGCGGACGCGGGGCGCCGTCCGCGATCAGCTCGTCGACGGCCGCGCGGGCCGGATGGTCCCGGTAGGCGTCGAGCAGCGGGCTGGGCAGCTCGGACGCCGGGGCAGACATGGCGACACGATACCGACGACGGGGCGGCATTCCGCCGATGGACGGGTGATGGGCGAACCCCAGCCGGCACGGACCCCCGCGCGCCGGCCCGGGCTCACCCGATGAAGGTCACTCCGGCCAGGGCCACCCGGAAGCCCTTGCCGGTCGCGGTGTTGCCGCAGGTCACCCCGGCCCTCTCACTGAGGCAGACGTAGTCGCCCTTCTTCAGCTTCTTGCCGTAGGGGAGCACGGCGTACTTCTGGCCGTCGTACTTGACCGAGGGCAGGTTGCCGGCGTCCTTCCACCAGTCGACGTACTCGCTGTTGGTGCGCGGCAGGGCTTCGGGGCCGCCGCTGCAGAAGTACTCGGTGCCGTTCGTGGCGTCCACCGACACCCCGGTGACGTCGAGTTCCTCGCCGGGGCAGGTCTCCTCGGAACTCGGCACCGCGCTGTAGTCCATGCCGTTCGGGAAGTGGCACAGGGCGTTGTCGGCGTAGAGCGCGCACCAGATCCGTCCGGAGGGGCTGGCGAAGTGGGCGCTGTCGTAGCCGTTCGCGTTGATCGCCTTGGCGGCGGTGGGCACGCCGAGGGTCGTGGCCGGGGACGGGGTGGGGGTCTCCGACGGGCTGGCGCTGGCGTCCGGGCTGCCCGAACGGCGGGCGGCGAAGGCGGCCCC
>JAGQUI010000402.1 GCA_020438595.1 Propionibacteriaceae bacterium
GTTCACCGACCCGTCCACGTGGGTCACGTCGGGGTCGCGGAAGACGCGGGTGACCTGGCAGATCGCGTCCGCCTCACGGATGTTCGCCAGGAACGCGTTGCCCATGCCTTCGCCCTGCGACGCGCCCTTCACGATGCCCGCGATGTCGACGAAGCTCACCGTGGCCGGCACGATCCGCTCGGAGGCGAACATGTCCGAGAGCACCGGCAAGCGCTCGTCCGGCACCCCGACCACGCCCACGTTGGGCTCGATCGTCGCGAACGGGTAGTTCGCCGCGAGGACGTCGTTGCGGGTGAGCGCGTTGAACAGGGTGGACTTGCCCGCGTTGGGCAGCCCGACGATGCCGATGGTGAGAGCCACGTCGGCCTAGCCTAGCGGGGCCACGGCACCCGAGGATTCGCGTCCTGACCGGCCCGCGCGAGAGGGTGGACGCATGGAGCGCACAGCGGTGATCTTCGACCTCGGCGGCGTCGTGCTGAACTGGGTGCCCGAGCGGGCGTTCGAGCAGGTGATGGACGCCGGCGAGGTGCCGCCGCTGCTCGAACGGATCGGCTTCCACGACTGGAACAAGGCCAACGACGCGAAGGACGCGCTCGCCGACGCGGAGGCAGAACTCGTCGCCCTGCACCCGGACGATGCGGATGCCATCCGCGCCTACCGCACCCATTTCCTGCACTCCGTCGTCGGCATGGTGCCCGGCACGGCAGCGGTGATCGCCGAGTTGCAGCAGGCCGGGGTCGCCGTCAGCGCGCTGACCAACTGGTCGGGCGAGCTGTTCGCCGTGGCCCGGCCCTGGTTCGGCGTCCTCGACCGGTTCGCCGACATCGTCGTCTCCGGCCACGAGAGCATCGCCAAGCCCGACCACCGCATCTTCGCCCTCGCCTGCGAGCGCGGCGGCCTCGACCCCGCGCGCACCGTGTTCGTCGACGACTCCCCCGCCAATGTCGTCGCGGCCGACGACTTCGGGCTGCGCGGACTCCGGTTCCACTCCGCCGACCAGCTCCGGACCGACCTGGTCGAACTCGGCCTGCTCGGCCCGCGCGCCGAGGTCACCGAACCCGTGTTCCACTGGGCCGTCCGGACGACGTGGGAGGACGCGTCCGCGTCCGGCGCCTACCCGTGGTCGGGCCGCGGCATCGGCTACGACGAGGCCGGCTTCGTGCACGGCTCGTTCGCGCACCAGCTGGACGCCACCCGCGGGCGGTTCTACGCCGACCTCGCCGACGACGAGGTGGTGCTGCTCCGGCTCGACCCGGCCCCCGACCTGCCGCTCGTCGTCGAGGACGGCTTCCCGCACCTGTTCGCGCCGCTGCCCCTGGACCGGGTCACGGTGACTCGGCCGCCGCAGTGATCCGGTTGGCCATGCCCCGGAACACGAAGCCGTGGAAGGGCAGCACCGCCAGCCAGTACAACCGTCCGGCCAGGCCGCGGGGGAAGAACACGGCGCGCTGCTCGTAGCGCGACCCGTCCCCCTCGGGCAGCGCGCGCATCTCCAGCCACGCCAGCCCCGGCACCTTCATCTCCGCGCGAAGCCGCAGGCTGCGACCCGGTTCGACGGCCTCGACCCTCCAGAAGTCGACCGCGTCGCCCACCGCCAGCACCGACCGGCTGCGCCGGCCGCGGCGCAGCCCCACCCCGCCGACGAGCTTGTCGAGCCAGCCGCGCGCCGCCCACAGCAACGGCATCGAGTACCAGCCGTTCTCGCCGCCGATGCCCTCGATCACCGCCCAGAGCCGCTCCGGGGACGCCGCGGTGCGCGCGGTCCGCTGGTCGGTGAACACGGTGCGACCCGCCCAGTCCGGGTCGCTCGGCAGCGGATCACTCGGCACGTCGCCCACGCCGGCGTCCTGCCAGCTCGTCTCGACGGCATCGGTCTCCACCCGGCGCAGGGCCAGCCGGACGGCCTCCCGGTACGGCGTCAGCCCACCGGCCGGCGGCGGGATGACCGCGTCGACGTCGTGGTTCTGCATCACGCAGTCGTGCTGGAGCGACTCGACCAGCGGACGGGCGAGCGTCCGCGGGATCGGCGTGACCAGGTTCACCCAGTGCGAGGCGAGCCGCGGGGTCAGCACCGGCAGGGCCGCGATCGCGCGCCGGGGCAGGCCGGCCTCGACCGCGTAGCCGTTCATCATGTCGCTGTAGCGCAGCACGTCCGGCCCGCCGATGTCATAGCGGCCGCTCGCCCCGGAGGCCGCCCGGGCCGCGCCGAGCAGGTAGTGCAGCACGTCGCGCACCGCGATCGGCTGGATGTGGTTGTGCACCCACCGCGGGGCCGGCATGAACGGCAGCACGTCGGCCAGGTGGCGCACCATCTCGAACGACGCCGATCCCGAACCGATCACCACCCCGGCCTGCAGCACGAGCGTGGGCACCCCGCTGCCGCGGAGAATCTCCCCCACCTCGACCCGCGAGCGCAGGTGCGGCGAGAGGTCGCCGGCCGGATGGAGCCCGCCCAGGTACACGATGTGGCCGACCGCCGCGGCGGCCGCGGCTCCGGCCACGGTGCGGGCGGCCCGGCGATCGGCCTGCGTGAAGCCGGCCCCGCCAGCCATGGAGTGGATCAGGTAGTACAGGACGTCCACGTCCTCGACCGCGCGGGCAACGGGGTCGGTGTCGTCGGCGGCTCCGGCCACCACCTCGACGTCGTCGCCCCACGCGAACGCGTCCAGCCGGGCCGGGGTGCGGGCGAGCACGCGGACGCGGTACCCGGCCGCCAGCAGCCGCGGCACGAGCCGCCCTCCGATGTAGCCGGTGGCGCCGAGCACGAGGGCGCGCGGGGCGCTGCCGTCGCCGCGGGGGCGGGCCCGGAGCTCGGGCTCGCGTCCGGTGGGTGCGGTGAGTTCGGTCACGCCGATCCTTTAGCCCGGCGAGGGCGGGGTGAAACCCGGCCCCGAGGACCGCTCACGCGTCCGCGCCGGCGAGGAACGCGCCGAGCGCGGCGGACAGCCAGCGCGGGTCCTCCACGCCGCACAGTTCGCG
>JAGQUI010000403.1 GCA_020438595.1 Propionibacteriaceae bacterium
CCGCGTCCGCCGTGCTCGGCGACCTGGTCCCCGCGGCGCGCAACCGCGTCCGTGGTGCCCGCGGCCCGGCCGAGTCGACGTACTCCGCGCGCGGCATCACGCCGGCCGGACGGGTGAGCTCGCGCTACTACGTGTCGATGTTCGTCCAGGACGAGCCGGGCGTGCTGGCCAAGGTCGCCGGCTGCTTCGCCGACCAGGACGTGTCGCTGCAGGCGGTGCGCCAGGAGAGCGAGGGCGACCAGGCCAGGCTCGGCGTGATGACCCACCGGGCGACCGCCGCCCAGATCGAGGGCGCGCTGGCCACGCTCGCGAGGATGCCCGAGGTGGAGCCGGGCGTGTCCGTGATGCGGGTGGAGGGCTCCTGATGAACCTGGCCTGCCTCGACCTCGAGGGCGTGCTCGTGCCCGAGATCTGGATCCGGGTGGCCGAGACCACCGGGATCGAGGGGCTGCGCCTGACCACCAGGGACATCGCCGACTACGACGAGCTGATGCGGCACCGCCTCGGCATGCTGGACGCGAACGGCATCCGGCTGTCGCAGATCCGGGAGGTGATCGCGGCGATGGGCCCGATGCCCGGCGCGGCCGAGTTCCTGGACTGGCTGCGCGCCCGGTTCCAGGTGGTCATCCTCTCCGACACGTTCTACGAGTTCGCGATGCCGCTGATGGCGCAGCTCGGGCATCCGACGCTGCTCTGCCACCGGCTCCAGGTGAGTGACGACCGGATCACCGGCTACCAGCTGCGCCAGCCCGACTCCAAGCGCGCGGCCGTGCGGGCCTTCCACCACCTGAACTACCGGGTGGTCGCCACGGGGGACTCCTACAACGACACCGCGATGCTCACCGAGGCGGACGCGGGCATCCTGTTCCGGCCCCCGGCGAACGTGGTGGCGGAGTTCCCGCAGTTCGCGGTGGTCACCGACTACGACGGCCTGCGGGACGCCTTCGGCACGGCGCTCGCCTGACTCCGGCGCGGCGCGGCGGCGCCGCAATCGCAGTCGACGGCGTCCGGGTGCTACAGTGGATGCGCGCCGTGAGCGCACCGCCCCTCAGATCGGGTTGGACGGACGCGAAGTAGCCACCGATCCGTCGAGAAATCCCAGCGCAGTATCCCTGCTGTGGTCTGGCATTTCAGATCTGGATGTCATTTGTGGAGCTCACCTGTGGTGAGCGCGGGGGAACCTGCCTGACGGCCGGCGTCCGCCCGATCCGAAAGGAAGTCAGTGACCGACACCATCGAAGCCGCGACCCAGGACGTCAAGCGACGCGGGTCCGGACTGGAGGGCATGCTGCTGCCCGAGCTCAAGCAGCTCGGCGCGTCCCTGGGCCTGAAGGGCACCGGGACCATGCGCAAGGGAGCCCTCATCGAGGCGATCAAGTCCGCGCAGGGCGGTGCCCGGGGCGGCTCGAAGCCGAAGCAGGACGATGCCCCGGGCAACCCGGACGGCGCCGCACCCGCGGACGGAGGGCAGGCCAACGGCGGCCAGCGCTCGCGCAGGCAGCGTGCCCAGCAGCGTGCCGAGGGCGACAACCAGGCCACCGAGGCGCGCGCCGAGGGCCGGGACGACCAGCCCGCGCTGCCCGGCGGCGACGACGTGGCCAGCCGCCTCGAGGCGCTGAAGGCCGAGGGCGGTGGCGGCGGTGGCCGCAGCCGGCGTGGCAACGGCGACGACGAGGCCCGCCAGTCCGAGCAGCCCCGCCAGCAGCAGCCGCAGCAGCAGCGCAACAACAACAGCAGCAACGACGACGACGACTTCGGCGGCGGCAGCAGGCGCAGCCGCCGGCGGCGCAACCGCGACCGGCAGAACCGCCGCACCGGGCGGGGCGGGGGCGGCAACGCGGGCCTGGAGCGCATGGACGCCGAGCCCGTGCTGTCCGAGGACGACGTGGTGATCGAGATCTCCGGCATCCTCGACGTGCTCGACAACTACGCGTTCGTCCGCACCACCGGCTACCTGCCGGGGCCCAACGACGCCTACGTCTCGCTGTCGATGGTCCGCAAGTGGGGCCTGCGCAAGGGCGACATCGTCACCGGCGCGATCCGGGCGCCGAAGGAGGGCGAGCGCAAGGAGAAGTTCAACCCGCTGGTGCGCATCGACACGATCAACGCCGACGCGCCGGAGAAGGCGAAGGACCGTCCCGAGTTCCAGAAGCTCACGCCGCTGTACCCTCAGGAGCGGTTCCGCCTGGAGACCACGCCGCTGAACATGACCGGCCGGATCATCGACCTGGTCTCGCCGGTCGGCAAGGGCCAGCGCGGCCTGATCGTGTCGCCGCCCAAGGCCGGCAAGACGCTGGTCATGCAGGCGATCGCGAACGCGATCACGGCGAACAACCCCGAGGTGCACCTGATGGTGGTGCTCGTGGACGAGCGTCCCGAGGAGGTCACCGACTTCCAGCGCACCACGTCGGGCGAGGTGATCGCGTCCACGTTCGACCGTCCGGCCGACGACCACACCACGATCGCGGAGCTGGCCATCGAGCGCGCCAAGCGCCTGGTCGAGCTGGGTCGCGACGTGGTGGTGCTGCTGGACGGCATCACCCGCCTCGGCCGCGCCTACAACCTGGCCGCGCCGGCGTCCGGCCGGATCCTCTCCGGTGGCGTCGACTCCGCAGCGCTGTACCCGCCGAAGAAGTTCTTCGGTGCGGCCCGCAACATCGAGGACGGCGGCTCGCTGACCATCCTCGCCACGGCGCTGATCGAGACCGGCTCGAAGATGGACGAGGTGATCTTCGAGGAGTTCAAGGGCACCGGCAACATGGAGTTGCGACTCCGCCGAGACCTCGCCGACAAGCGGATCTTCCCGGCCATCGACCCGGTCGCCTCCGGCACCCGGCGCGAGGAGATGCTGCTCAGCCGCGAGGAGTTGGCGATCATCTGGAAGCTGCGTCGCGTGCTCAGCGCCCAGGAGCCGCAGGCCGGTCTGGAGATGCTGCTCAACCGGATGCGCAAGACGCAGAGCAACCGCGAGTTCCTGC